>NVSA01000085.1 GCA_002401045.1 Paracoccaceae bacterium | reverse complement strand
CGGGAAGGCGCAAACGCCTCCCCAAGGAAAGGCGCTAGGGTGCGGTTTTACTCACCCGCCGTTTTCACTCTTAAAGATAGCATAATTCCCCCGAACAGTTTTCGTACTCGGATGATCCACCCCAAGAGAGTTTTCAAAAACCTTAATAGCTTGAAGATAAAGCGGTTCGGCCTTGGCGTAGTTGCCCATGGTTTGGTAAAGCCCTGCAAGGTTGTTGAGGGCGTTGGCGTGATTTGGCGACAGCTTTGCCGCTTTTTCATAATGCTCTGCCGCATCAGCCCAACGCACCTGTTGTTCGGCGATTTCACCACGGGAAAAGGCGGCGCGGGCAACTCGATCTACGGCGAGCTGTTCGCGGGCTTCGATTTGGGCGAAGATTCCATCGGCAAGGCTGAAGTCACCTATTTCCAAAGCTGTGCGGGCTTTTGCCATTTGATCGTCGCCAATTTCATTGCCTTCGCGGGTCAGGGCGGCCTCTAGGCTGGCGATGGTCTCATGGGCTTTTGCAAGGGCGGCTTCAGGATCGCGGCGCTTCTTTTTGAGCTCTTCGATTTGCAGTCGGAGTTGTTTACGTTCTTTTTTATGGGCTTTTTTGAGTTTGTTGGTTTCTTTCTCGATGCTGGTTTCGAGAGATTTTGTATAGGTTTCTAGGCTTAGGCTTACTTCAGGTGAGGTGTGTGGCTGATTTTTAGGGGATTTTGAGAACAGGCGTTTTGGAAAGAAAACAATGATTGCCCAAATCGCGCCTAAAATAGCTATGAGTGAGGCAAGGCTACCTAGAAGTATCTGATTTCCAGTCAGAAACGCTATAATAGTTTCAAGCAATGAAATCTCCTAATTCAATAGGAGGGATATTGCTCAAGAGTTTAGGGGCGCGCAAGGTGAATTCTATACTTAGCGCATTTATGCGCCGCGCCCGACCTCCCCGTCCTGCTGAAAGCAGGCTTTCACAGGTAGGAAGGCGCTTTGCGCCCACCCAAGGAAAGGCGCTAAGTTGTGTATTTATACCAGTCTAGACTGCTCCACCGCCGCTTTGACGAAATCCCGAAATAGCGGGTGCGGGGCGAAGGGTTTGGATTTTAGTTCGGGGTGGTATTGCACGCCGATGTACCATGGGTGATCGACCAGTTCGACGATTTCGGGCAGTTTTCCATCAGGTGACATGCCAGAGAATATCAGCCCGCATTTTTCCAACCGCGCGCGGTATTTGGTGTCGACCTCATAGCGGTGGCGGTGGCGTTCTGAAATGCTTGTGGTGCCGTAGATTTCCGCCACTTTAGACCCTGCAGTCAAGGTTGCGTTATAGGCGCCCAATCTCATGGTGCCGCCTTTGTCATCGCTCACCGCACGTTCAATCGTGCGGTTGCCTTCAACCCATTCTTTTAGGTGGTAAACCACGGGTTCAAAACGCTTTTTACCCGCTTCGTGGTCGAATTCTTCGGAACCTGCATCGGCAATGCCTGCTAAATTTCGCGCGGCCTCAATCACTGCCATTTGCATACCTAGGCAGATGCCAAAGTAGGGAATTTTGTTTTCACGGGCGAATTGAGCGGCTTTGATTTTGCCCTCTGTGCCGCGTTCACCAAAGCCACCTGGGACAAGGATCGCGTCATAGCCTGCAAGGCGGTTGGCGACGTCTTCGCCTTCAAATACTTCGGCGTCGATCCATGCGACATTGACCTTGACGCGGTTGAACATGCCGCCGTGGGTTAGGGCCTCGGAAATGGATTTATAAGCGTCGCCAAGCTGGGTGTATTTGCCGACGATTGCCACGGTGACCTCGCCGTCTGGTTTGTGCATACGGTCGGAGACGTCTTTCCATATGGTCAGGTCGGGTTTGGGTGCGGGGCTGATGCCAAAGGCGTCCAGCACGGCTTGGTCCATGCCGACGTTATGGTAGGCCAGCGGTGCGTCATAGATGGTTTCGAGATCGTAGGCGGGGATCACCGCGTCGGGGCGCACGTTGCAAAACAATGCCAGCTTTGCGCGTTCTTTTTCGGGGATATCATGTTCGGAACGGCAGACCAGAATGTCGGGCGCGATGCCGATAGAGCGCAGTTCTTTGACCGAGTGTTGGGTTGGTTTTGTTTTCAACTCACCCGATGCTTTTAGGTAGGGTAACAGCGTCAGGTGCATGAAAATACATTGCCCGCGCGGTTTGTCTTGGGAAAATTGGCGGATGGATTCGAAGAAGGGTAGGCCTTCGATGTCGCCTACAGTGCCGCCGATTTCACACAGCATAAAGTCGACCTCTTCGTCGCCAATGTTGATGAAGTCTTTGATTTCATTGGTGACATGGGGGATCACTTGGATGGTTTTACCCAAATAATCGCCGCGACGTTCTTTTTCGAGCACGGTTGTATAGACGCGGCCTGAGGAAATGGAATCAGTTTGACGGGCAGCAACGCCTGTGAAGCGCTCATAGTGGCCCAAATCCAGATCGGTCTCTGCGCCATCATCGGTGACAAAAACTTCGCCGTGCTCAAAAGGCGACATGGTGCCAGGGTCAACGTTTAGGTAGGGGTCAAGCTTGCGCAGGCGGACGGAATAGCCGCGTGCTTGCAATAATGCGCCGAGTGCGGCCGAGGCCAAACCTTTGCCGAGTGAAGAAACAACGCCGCCTGTAATAAAGATATAACGTGCCATATGCGTGGCATCCCCCGTGTTTTGTGGTCATATTTATAAGTTTTGAAGCGTCCCTGAGCAGTCAAAAAACGCTTGTATCACGGGATTTATGTCGTAGTCTAAATGCCCGATTCTAACAAGAGCATAACCGCAACATCCTGTGGTTTTTTAATTTAAACCAACAATTTGTAGCGGTTAGGCGGCTTATTCTGCTACGGGTGGGGCGGCTGGCGCGTCGTCAATGCTCGGCGGCAATAGGTTGCCTTCTAGGGACGGTACGCCGTCTGTTTGCGTCAGGGGTGCTTCTGTTCCCAAGCGTTCTAGAACACTGTCGGAATTTGCATTTTTTGCGGCAATCACTGTTAATGAGATGCTGGTGATCACAAAACCGATGGCAAAGACCCATGTGACTTTCGCCAAGGGGGATGCTGCTGGGCGACCAGATGTGCCRMYGCCGCCGCCAATGCCCAAACCACCGCCTTCAGAGCGTTGTATAAGGACGATACCGATYAAGCCGAGGGCTAGGATCAAGTGGATGACAAGGACGATGTTTTCCATAGTTTGCCTGCAAAAAGTTCGCGTTTTCGGCTGTCTAATAGATGCAGGGGGGCTTGTCGATGGGTTATTTGTTTWATGTGATCAAACAAGTGTTTGGTAACGGACTGTGGAAAATCAAATTTGAGTGTCTTTTTAGGTTTCCGTTATAGCCAAGGGCTTGTATACCCGCGTGGGTTCTAATCGAAAGCGAGTCTTTATCAATGGCAAATGTTGTAGTGGTCGGTGCGCAGTGGGGCGACGAGGGCAAAGGTAAGATTGTTGACTGGTTAAGTGAACGCGCTGATGTGATCGCGCGGTTCCAAGGTGGTCACAATGCAGGCCACACGTTGGTCATTGAAGGCAAGGTTTACAAATTGCACGCATTGCCGTCTGGCGTTGTGCGCGGTGGTAAGTTGTCGGTCATTGGTAACGGTGTGGTYCTCGACCCGTGGCACTTGTTGAAAGAGATTGCCACGATTGAGGCGCAAGGCGTTGAGATTAATCCTGAAAATTTGATGATTGCGGAAAACACACCGCTGATTTTGCCGCTGCATGGTGAATTGGATCGTCTGCGTGAAGAAGCCGCCAGCAAGGGCACGAAAATCGGCACAACGGGCCGGGGGATCGGGCCTGCTTATGAAGATAAGGTCGGGCGTCGCTCTATTCGTGTGGCGGATTTAGCCGATGTAGAAACCTTAGAGGCGCGTATTGATCGGGCTTTGCAACATCATAATCCTTTACGTAAAGGATTAGGGTTTGACGAAATCGATCGGGATGCGCTTTTGGCGGCTCTAATTGAAGTTGCCCCAAAAATTCTGCCCTTTGCGGCTCCTGTTTGGAAAGTGCTGAATGAAAAGCGCAAGGCAGGTAAGCGGATCTTGTTTGAAGGCGCACAAGGTGCATTGCTGGATATTGATTTTGGCACTTACCCTTTTGTGACCTCTTCAAATGTGATCGCAGGCCAAGCGGCAACGGGTGTTGGCTTGGGCCCGACTGCAATTGATTATGTTTTGGGCATCGTGAAAGCCTATACTACCCGTGTGGGGGAAGGGCCTTTCCCAACGGAGCTGGATGATGCGGACGGTCAACGCCTTGGCGAGCGCGGACATGAGTTCGGCACAACGACGGGGCGCAAACGGCGCTGCGGTTGGTTCGATGCGGCCTTGTTGCGTCAAACCTGTGCAACCTCTGGTATTACAGGGATTTGTTTAACAAAGCTTGATGTTCTGGACGGGTTTGAGACCTTGAAAATCTGTGTTGGCTATGATTTGGACGGCGAGCGTTTAGATTATCTGCCGACTGCGGCGAATGCGCAGGCACGGTGTGTGCCGATTTATGAAGAGATTGAAGGATGGTCGCAAAGTACAGAAGGGGCGCGGTCTTGGGCAGAGTTGCCTGCCAACGCCATTAAATATGTACGCCGTATTGAAGAACTGATTGGCTGTCCCGTGGCCTTGGTTTCAACTAGCCCAGAACGTGATGACACGATTTTGGTCACTGACCCGTTTGCCGACTGATGGTGTTGTCATACAAAGCCCGCCGTAGATGGTCCTTGGTCATTTTGCTGATTTGGTTACCGCTGTATATTATGGTGGCCGTCACAATTATGAATCTTATTCCACGCCAACATCTTTTGATCGAATTCGTGATCTATCTGGTGTTGGGCGTGGCCTGGGCATTCCCGTTCAAATTTGTCTTCAAAGGCGTCGGAAAAGCAGATCCTGACGCGGATGAATAAACCAAACTTAAAGGCCTATTCGCCCGTTAAGTAACGGCGCTGATAGGCCGCTTTACGTTTGTCTTCTAAGATGTAGTTGCCGAATTTATCAACGGTTAGATATCCGCGCGACACAAGCTTTTCTAAAACGGTTATACGGTCTTCGAGTTCAGCGACACGGGCAATATGTTCTGGTAAATTGGCCGAAATCTCTGGTTCTGTCATGGTCGTTTGACCGTTGACTATTGTTAAATAAGCCGCAGATGCTTCGAGCAATTCAATAATAGAACTTGCGCCCATTGTTTGGCGAAATTCTGAGAACACAGGTATTTCCGAGTTTTCGTCAGGCAGCATTGACGGCAATGGTTTCCTTGGCTCGACAGGTTTTTCAACCTTTTTTTCAACCTTATCGCCAGCGACGAGCGTTAACCCTGCTTTTTTTTTAGGCTCTGTAATTTGCGGGGCGCTATCGATGCGGTGGTCGCGGTCTAATACCAAAGGGCGTGCGCTATTTGCGGCGCGTGTCGCTGTAGCCGTGGCTGAGCGGCGAACGCGTGGACGTGAGAATACAGAACTTTCGTGCTCATAAGCTTTACGGACTTTTTCCAACTCGCGGCGGAATGAAATTGTGTTGCTGCGACGTTCATCGGCGCTTTCCATGACTTCCGTGGTCAGGCTTTCAACGCGGATTGCCCGTTCGGCTTCGGTCGCGGCAACGGCGGCTTTAAGACGTTCTAGCGCATTTGCTTTGGACRMKKRCYMYGRCSTTGCCRKWWWTKKKKTTGCWSWTKKSWAMSMMCKCTCWMSAKKGKKTGRMSYKTSYRKGMMKTWSRCSGSRYMTGRRMYMRYKTYAGAGGCGATTTCCGTTTCAAGATTTGGGGCTAATTCAGCCGCTGTCTCTGTGTCGGAAATATTTTTTTCAAGCTTGGCGRCCAAAGAGTCATTAACATCAACCGCAACAGRCTTCGCACGAGTCTGTTTCGATGGTTGAGGTTCTACAACATGCGCTCTTCGCGATGTAAAAGGTGTCGCTACCGTTTCRGGYGYCTCTGCAAYCTTGTCTTGCAAGCTGTCCTTGGAGGGCATGTCGACAACGTCGGCAGGGCGTAAAACAACACTGTTTTCAGAAACTTCAGCGTCAATTTTATAAGGATTCGCATCNNMBNNGNWWTCWGNYGCAATGTRTTGGCATCGGGTTGTAAGGGTTCACCACCGAAATAGCGATCTTCTGCCGATAATTTACGGAAATATTCCGCAACATGTTGCATGGTTGTGAAAGGGTCGTCAAAGCCGTCAAGGGTACATGAAAATGTACCGTACGAGACTGTCATTACTTTAGGGTGCGAATCCATTGTGTACTCACTTTACTCATAAATCGCCCCCACGATGTATATTTTTATACAGTAAAAACGGGGGGGTCTCAAATATTAACTACGAATTTAAGCTTAATTTTTGCAAAAATTTAGATTATTGATTACGAAATRGAAACAATAGGGCCTCCGCATTATGACTGTTGAATTTTATGAGCCTATTGTTGTTTTGGGCGGCGCAAAAGTCTCGCAAAAGCATCTGGAACGTTATCTAGGATCGGGTGCGATTCTGGTCTGTGTAGACGGCGGGGCGCAAACCGCGCTGGATTTTGGGCTGACACCTGATTTGATTGTCGGGGATATGGATAGTTTCAAATCCCCCTTTGAGGGGCGTGTTMTTAAGCTGGATGAGCAAGACACCACGGATTTTGAAAAATGTCTTTATAGTGTGACRGCACCTGCGATGATTGCGCTAGGTTTTACGGGTGGGCGGCTAGATCATGAATTGTCTGTGTTTAATGTATTGGCAAAATATCGGGATCACTCGGTTGTTGTCGTATCGGACGAGGATGCKATMTTTCGCTGTCCTGATCGGCTGGAGCTGGAACTTGAAATCGGCGCGCGGGTGTCGGTTTTCCCGATGAGTAGGGTGCAGATGCGCTCTGTTGGTCTGGAATGGCCGCTTGATGGCTTAGTGCTGACCCCGAACGGTCAGGTTGGCACCTCAAACCGTGCGGTGCAGGCKAAAATCGGCCTAAATGTGGATGCGGGCGATGTTCTGGGGCTGGTTCCACTGCGCTATCTGGACGTGGTGATTGCGGCATTGATCCGATAAGTCGTTTATTTGTATAAAAATACATGGAAATCAGCTTTGCAGGGGTTTTTCCTCTCGTCGAAGTTTTCAAGACAGACTATAGAGATGATAAGAGCGTTGGGAGACCTTTAATGACGGATCAATTGTCGGCCGCTGAAAAAGCTAAATTTATTTGTGCAAAACGTGCGGTGGACTTTGTCCAATCTGGCATGCGGGTTGGTTTGGGAACGGGTTCAACCGCCGCTTGGTTGGTACGCTTGTTGGGCGAAGAAGTGCGCAACAACGGGCTGGATATTGTCGCTGTCGCCACATCGGATCGCACGGCAAAGCTGGCAGATGAATGCGGTATTATCGTGCGCTCGCTCGATGATGTAAAATGGCTGGATCTGACCATTGATGGCGCCGATGAATTTGACCCTAAGCTGAACCTGATCAAAGGCGGCGGCGGGGCTTTGTTACAAGAAAAAATCGTCGCAACCGCATCAGATCAAGTGGTGGTGATTGCGGATGCCAGTAAAGATGTAGCTTGTCTGGGTGCGTTTCCTTTGCCTGTTGAGATCATCTGTTTTGGCTGGGAAACCACCAAAGGGCTGATCGAAGAGGCGCTTGAAAGCTTGGACGTGCGGGGCCGTTCTGTGACCCTGCGGATGGATAACGACAATGCTTTTGTCACCGATGAGGGGCATTTCATTGTTGATTTACATTTGGGGCGTATTGGCAATGCACGCGAGCTGTCTTTTGTGATGAACCAAATCCCTGGTGTTGTGGAAACGGGATTGTTTCTGGATATTGCCGATGCGGTGGTGATCGGTCATCAAGATGGCCGCGTTGAAGTGCGCGACATTAATACGGGCGAAATTGAGCATGAACACATTGACGTTGTCACAAAAGACAACATGTTCATGGATCTAGGCTGATTTTGGAAAATAACATGACTTTTGACTATGATTTGTTTGTAATTGGTGGTGGCTCTGGCGGCGTGCGTGCTGGACGCTTGGCGGCGAGTGCAGGGGCTAAGGTTGGCCTTGCAGAAGAATACCGCATGGGCGGCACTTGCGTTATTCGCGGCTGTGTGCCCAAAAAACTGATGGTTTATGCATCAGGTTATTCCGAAGCCTTTGAAGATGCCAAAGGATACGGCTGGTCTGTCGGTGAGACGTCTTTCGATTGGACAAAACTGATTGCGGCGAAAGATAAAGAGATCACACGCCTAGAAGCGATTTACGGCAAGAACCTTGGCGCTGCGGGCGCTGATATCTTTGCGGCGCGTGCAACGCTGAAAGATGCCCATACAGTGACACTGTCTACGGGCGAAGAATTCACGGTCAAGCATATTTTGATTGCCACAGGTGGTACACCGTTTGTGCCCCATATTGAGGGCAAGGAACATGTGATCAGTTCCGATGATATTTTTGACCTCAAAGAGCAACCAAAACGCTTTTTGGTTGTCGGTGGCGGCTATATTGCCTGCGAATTTTCCTGCATTATGAACGGCTTGGGCAGTAAGGTGACGCAATATTACCGAGGTGAGCAAATCCTGCGCGGCTTTGATGATGAGGCCCGCGGCCATGTGTCAGACCTGATGCGCGAGCGCGGCGTGAACCTGCATGTGGGCACGGACGTGCTGAAGATCGACAAAACCCAAGACGGCCTATCTGTGAAAAGCAGCACGGGACATGACGTCACGGTTGACGCTGTGATGTATGCCACAGGGCGCAATCCGAACACCGATGGCTTGGGCTTGGAAAACACCGGTGTTGAACTGGGCCACAAGGGTCAGATCATTGTCGATGACTACTCACAAACAGCCGTGCCGTCGATCTATGCGGTTGGCGATGTGACCGACCGGGTCAATCTGACCCCGGTGGCGATCCGCGAAGGCATGGCGTTTGT
>NVSA01000084.1 GCA_002401045.1 Paracoccaceae bacterium | reverse complement strand
CAGATTACGGGTATTTGTTTGAAGACCTGGTGTTGCAAGATGGTGCAAAGGTGAACTTTGACGATTTTTGTGTGCCGCGGGTCGAACCAGAGCTGACTTTTATTCTGAAAGAACCGCTTCAAGGGCCAAATGTTGGACTGATTGATGTGATGCGGGCAACTGAATGGGTTGTCCCGTCGATTGAGATCATCGATGCGCGTGTGACCGAGCCGCGTAAAATTTATGACACGGTTGCAGATAATGGTGCGGCGGCTGGTATCGTTTTGGGCGGTCGCCCTGTACGTCCTGAAGATGTGGATTTGCGCTGGGTTGGCGCTGCATTCTACCGTAACAGTCAGATTGAAGAGACGGGTTTGGCTTGCGGTGTGTTAGGTCATCCTGCAATGGCAATTGCGTGGCTTGCCAATAAATTGGCACCTTTTGGTACCGTTCTTGAACCTGGGCATATGATGTTGTCGGGTAGTTTCACCCGCCCCGTTTGGGCCGAACGCGGTGATACATTGCACGCTGATTTCGGGCCTTTGGGGTCTGTTGCTGTGCAGTTCGTATGATGCGTACACCGATAAATAAGTTCAAGGAACGCTTGCAAGCAGGCGCTCCCCTTGATGGTCTTTGGATGTCCCTGACCAGCCCCGTTGCCGCCGAAGGGTTAAGCTTGTTGGGCTTTGATTGGTTGTTATTCGATACAGAGCATTCACCAGTTGAAATCGCCCAAGTGCAACCTTTGTTGCAGGCCGCTTCTGCGGGGGCGTCAAATCTCGTTGTGCGTGTAGCGTGGAACGATAAGGTGCTTATTAAGCGCGTGCTTGATATTGGGGCGCAGACCGTTTTGGTGCCTTTTGTACAAACCGCGCAAGAAGCTACCGACGCAGTGGCTGCAACCCGTTATCCGCCCCACGGTGTGCGCGGTGTGGCGGGGGGAACCCGCGCCAGTCGGTTTGGTTTGGCGACGGATTATTTTGAACAAGCGAATAAACAAGTCGCGGTATTGGTTCAGGTCGAAACAGGCGATGCCTTGTCTAAGCTTGAAGAAATCGCGTCGGTCTCTGGCGTAGACGGTGTGTTTATTGGCCCCTCTGATTTGGCCGCAAGTCTTGGCCATTTGGGTAATCCTGGGCATGAAGACGTGCAACATGCGCTCAAAGATGCAGTGACGCGTCTCAAGGTAATCGGTGTACCTGCAGGTATTTTGGCAACAAATCCCGTTGATGCAAAACGCTACCGCGCATGGGGATATAGTTTTGTCGCAGGCGCTGTAGATCTAGGCATTTTGATGCGCGGGGCGGCAGAGGTGCTGGAAGCTATGCGGGCAAGGTAAGCTTATGATGCGGTTTCACGTTGAATGGATCGTGACGTACAAAAACTGCAAAGCGCTTTAATCTCTGGGGCATCTTGGCGGATGCTCTCAGGGTCGACGCCTACAATTGTAATGATCGCCTGTGCTTCGTCTTGCCAATCCAATATCGGCGCGGAGGCGGCCACAAGACCTGGAATGAATTTTCCATCGACGGATGCAAATCCAACCTCGCGAATTTTTTGTGTCATTTGATGAATCCCAGCTTTTGTCGGGGTTAGGTCGGGGATCATTGCAGGGTTTCGTGTAGCGCGGCGCAACTCACTGTCATATGCTTTTTGCAATCCTGCTCTGGGTGCCCATGCAAGAAACGCGCGGCCTGTCGCTGAATTCAATAGCGGCAGGGTGGTTCCTAAACCCATTGATGTCACCGTCGGGGTAACGCCGCGTTCCCAACGCACAACAGTTGCCCCTTCGTTTGCCCAAACGGATAGCAAAATTGTCATTCTTKTTTCGGTGGCTAATGATGCGAGCCCGTCTGCGGCAAAGTTAACAAAATCATGCCGCGCAATCGCCGCAAGCCCTAACTGCATCGCACCGACGCCGAGATCATAACGCCCTGAACGCCCTTCTTGTTTCACCAGSCCTGCTTCAACAAAAGATGCRMGGTACCGGTGAATTTTACTGGGCGGCATATCACAGCCACGGGCAATATCAGACAGTGATAATGAGCCAGCCTGACRGGTCATAAAATTCAGAACCCCAAGCGCTGCATCAAGTGATTTCAGTCCACYACTTTGGCCGTTTTCATGAGACATTAGTTTCTTTCTAAGCGCTTGCGCAATTCCGTCAAATCCCCTGCATTAATACCTGTTTTCCCCTGTAAGAAAAGGCATCGTATTTCRCGCCCTTGGAAAACCTGTACCCCGTCTACGCGCCCATCATAGGCGATKGTGAGCGTCTTRCGATCCCATTTCTCRAGTGTGATTTCGATAGACAACATATCGCCATCCCGCATTGGGCGCTTAAATTTTGCAGAAGAATCAACCAGCCCTAAYCCGACAGCTTGTAAATCTKCACATAGTTTTTTGTGCCCACCATGGGGGCGAAGGTGATTATGAAATGCTGCGTCCATCCAGCGGAAAGTATTAGAATAAAACACTATTCCAGCGGGATCGCAGTCCCCAAATGTCACTTGAATTGTAAAAGTCATTYGCGTTCACTTTTCTATAATATRAAATCTATTGCACTATTTGGAATCATAGCCTATGTGTTTGCCGAGGTCGATGGGTTATTGGAGGAAACATGTCACAACTTTCTAATATTGAAATTTTGGGTGGAGGGCCTGCAGGGCTTTACACCGCAATTCTCATTCGTCGGCTGTTGCCAAAGGTCCATGTACGCGTGACTGAGCAAAATCCAGAAGGATCAACTTTTGGGTTTGGCGTTGTGTTTTCCGATCAGGCGCTTGAATTCCTTAAAGCTGATGATCCTGAAACACATGATTTGATTATGCCATATATGGAAAAGTGGCAAAATATGACGCTTAATTTGCCAGACCAAAATGTTACTTTGGACGGCGTCGGTTTCACGGCGATTGGTCGTCTTGAATTGATCGAAATTCTCAAAGACCGTGCGCGTGCCTTAGGTGTTGAAATTCGGTTTGATACGGTTGTGTCATCGCTTGATACGCTCACTGCCGATTTGGTGATCGGTGCGGATGGGTTGAATTCGCTGGTGCGCAATACGTTTGAGGCAGACTTTAAGCCATGTATCGAAAATTTTGACAACCATTTTGCATGGTTTGGCGCGACCATTCCCTTTGATGCGCTCACGCAAACCTTTGTCGAAACAGATAAAGGGCCGCTCAATGCTCATCACTACCGTTTTTCCCCAGACCGCAGTACCTTTATTGTTGAATGCGAAGACGACACTTTCAATGCTTACGGTTTTGGACAAATGGATGAAGATGTAAGTGCAAAGTTGTGCAGTGATATCTTTAAGGGCGTCTTAAAAGGCACGTCTCTTGTTACAAATAAATCAATGTGGCGGCAATTTCCACGACTGTGGTGTGAAAACTGGGTGTCCGGGCGTCATGTTTTGCTAGGCGATTCTGTCCATACAGCGCATTTTTCAATTGGGTCTGGTACGCGCTTGGCGTTGGAAGATGCCATTGCGCTTGTTCAAGCGCTTGTTGATCATGATGACGTTGATGTTGCTTTGGCTGCATATCAAGAAAAACGCCAACCCATCGCGCGTAAAATAGTAGATGCCGCGAATACATCTGCTTCTTGGTACGAAAGCTTTGGCGAAAAAATGCAGCTCGCGCCGCTCGATTTTGCCCATGATTATCTTATGCGTTCAGGCCGTATGACYGAAGARCGTCTGCGTAAAGTMGCGCCTAAATTTGCGGCAGAATACGCCGCACAAAAAGCCAGTTAAATTTAATAGCAAGGTGGGGCATTCCAAGTTGAYTGCCTGCCACGCTAAAGGAAAATGAATGTCTCAGTCTACTTCTACAACCACGCCTGATACCGTTGTTCCCGCCACGATTATTGATCCAGTATCCGATCAAACATCTGGTTCAGATGAAATCGGCTATACTAAAGCGGATCATCCAAATTGTTCGCAAACTCTTTGGCAAAATCTGACCCGTAACCCAGATAAAGCGGCCGTTGTCGGCCCATTGGGGACACTTACGTATCGTGAATTAATTGCCCAAGCCGCGCGTTGGGGCAATGCTTTCATTGCCGCTGGCTTGCAACGGGGTGAACGGATCGCATTTTTCYTGGACGACACGCCNACCTTYCCCGCCGCCTTTTAYGGTGCTGTGCGGGCAGGCTTTGTGCCTGTATTATTGAAYGTTCAAACCAAGCCAGATGTGTTGAACTATTTCCTCAAAGACACCAGCGCGCGCTTTGCGGTTGTTGAGGGTGATTTCATTGATACTTTCGACAAGGAAACCGTCACAGGAACCGATCTGAAAAAAATCATTATCGCGAACGGCGATGCAGCAGGGCAGGGCACTGTCACTGCAACAGAKTTTTTAGACGGYCAYRGCGCTGAATTGCTTTGYGCAGATACKGGGCCAGACGAYATGGCCTTTTGGATGTATTCTTCTGGAACGACAGGGCGTCCTAAGGGCATTGTTCATCTACACCATGATATAGCCTATGCTCAGGCTTCTTTTGGTCAACATATCTTGAAGCTTGACGAGGATGATATTTGCTATTCTGTCCCCAAAGCCTATTTTGCTTACGGGTTTGGAAATTCTTTAATTTTCCCGTTATCGCGTGGGGCAACGATACTTTTGATGTCAGGCCAGCCACGGGCAGAGGTGGTTATCTCTGCTATTGAGACCTATAAGCCAACGGTTCTTTTTGGCCTGCCGACGCTTTATACTTCAATGGCGCGCGCCCAAGGTGTGGAGCAGCGGGACTTATCGTCATTGTGCCAATCTATGTCGGCGGCTGAAATCCTATCCGAAGATGTTTATACCACATGGAAAACTTTGGTCGGTCATGGCCCAACTGAAGGTTTAGGCTCAACGGAAATGTTGCATGTCTATTTGTCGAACCGTCTGGACGACCACCGCCTTGGCGCGGCTGGAGAGCGTGTGCCTGGTTATGAAATTCGCCTTGAAACCCCTGACGGTAACCTTGCAGCTGCGGGTCAAGAAGGTGTGATGTTTGTTCGCGGCCATTCTTCGGCACCGACCTATTGGAACCGGCCTGATAAAACCGCAGATACGATGCGGGGTAGTTGGATCTATACAGGGGATCGGTTCTTGGAACGAGATGGTTTCTACTATTTTCAAGGTCGTGCCGACGATCTGATTAAAGTGTCGGGGCAATGGGTCTGGCCGCTTGAAGTTGAGCGTTGTCTTAATGAGCACCCTGACGTGCATGAATGCGCGGTCTTTGCCCAGCAACTTGACGATAAACGTATGGCTTTGCGTGCGGTGGTCAGCCTGACGCAAGATGCCACGGCTAATGATGCTCAAACGCAAACATTACGCGATTACGTAAAATCAGTTCTGACACCTTATAAATCGCCCCGAATTTTTGAATATGTTGATGAGTTGCCCAAAACAGGGACAGGTAAAATCGACCGTCAAGAATTGGTGCGCCCTAACGCCTAAAAAGTGTCATCATCCAACAAAAACAAAACAGAATCTAACAAAGGAATCCTAATGAATTATGTATTTGAGCCTGCCCCGCAAGCAAGCATCGAAGTTTTCGGTGCAGATGAGCGGCTACCCGTACGACGTATCTTATGTGTGGGGCGCAACTATGCCGCTCATGCGCGTGAAATGGGCAAAGATCCAGATCGTGATCCGCCGTTCTTTTTCACCAAACCAGCCGATGCAGTTGTGGATGCTGGCGTCACCATTCCTTATCCGCCTGAAACCGAAAATTTTCATTTCGAGGCAGAGTTAATCACTGTTATCGGAAAAGGCGGCCGCAATATCGCAGAGGCGGATAGTCTCGATCATGTCTGGGGCTATGCCATCGGTAATGACCTTACGCGTCGTGATCTACAATTGGTTGCGCGTGAACAGGGTCGCCCGTGGGATTGGGGCAAAAGCTTTGACCGATCTGCTGTGATTGGACCTGTACATCCTGTCGATAAGGTTGGGCATCTGGCATCAGGGTCGATCAAACTGACGGTAAATGGCGTGGTGAAACAAGACGCCGATATTGCCGAACTTATCTGGTCTGTTCCTGAAGTTATCTCAATCATCTCGCATTCGATCGAGTTGCGCCCAGGCGATGTCATTATGACAGGTACACCTGCAGGTGTTGGCCCGCTGGTTGATGGGGATACATGTGTGATCTCTATTGAAGGCTTGGGTGAAATCGAAACCAAAATTGGTGCGAAACTTTAATGAGCTGAGGGGGCAATACCCCCTCAACCACCGTCGCTAGACTAAGGAATACAGATCACATGACGCTAAAACTTCATAATTTTTTCCGCTCTTCTACTTCAGTACGGTTACGTGCCGCGTTGAATATTAAAGGGTTGGACTATGACTATATTCCCTATGTCCTACGTGACGGTGAAACCCGAACACCTGCCTATCTTGCAAAAAACCCTCAAGGGTTAGTGCCGACACTAGAACGCGAAGATGGTAGTTTTATGGGGCAATCCCTTGCAATCATCGAGTGGCTAGAAGAAACCCACCCGACCCCGTCATTGCTACCACAAGACCCCGATGGTCGGGCGCGTGTGCGTGGTTTGGCTTATATGATTGCCTGCGAAATCCACCCGCTTAATAATTTGCGTGTTTTGGGGCGTCTCGGCGATCAATTTGGTGCGGATGATCCCGCACAAAAAGAATGGTTTACCCATTGGGTCAGCATTACATTTGATGCCCTTGAAACTACTTTGAAAAATAGCAAAGAAACGGGCATTTATTGTCACGGTGACACGCCTACGCTGGCCGATATATGCTTATATGCACAGGTCTGGAATAATAAACGTTTCAGCATTTCACTGGATAAATGGCCAGTGATTGAGCGGATTTTTTCTGCCCTTGATCAATTGCCCAACTTTTCTAAAGCCGCCCCGCCAAACCAGCCAGACGCGATCTAATATACCGTCTATGCACAGGAGGATTACATGACCAAAGAACCACTAAATCACGATAACGTGGAACACGCAATGCAACCTGACGACACACCAGAGTTACGCGCGCTATACGAAGGCTTTGCAAAGGAAAGCTTGATTCCCCTTTGGACACAGCTTGGCGATTTGATGCCAATTCATCCAAAACCCAAAGCGGTTCCGCATTTGTGGAAATGGTCGGCGCTGCTACCCTTGGCTGAAAAGTCTGGCGAATTGGTTCCTGTGGGGCGTGGAGGGGAACGTCGTGCTATTGGTTTGGCCAATCCTGGCTTGGCACCGAACGCTTATATTTCACCTACTCTTTGGGCTGCAATTCAATATCTTGGCCCGCGTGAAACAGCCCCTGAGCACCGCCATTCGCAAAATGCGTTCCGCTTCGTGGTTGAAGGCGAAGGCGTGTGGACAGTGGTAAACGGTGATCCTGTGCGTATGTCGCGCGGGGATCTATTGTTAACGCCCGGTTGGAATTTTCATGGTCACCACAATGACACTGATCAACCCATGGCGTGGCTAGATGGCTTGGATATTCCGTTCAGTCAGCAAATGGATGTCGGGTTCTTTGAGTTTGGTTCTGAGCGTGTCACGGATTACGCGACACCAAACTATTCACGCGGTGAACGCCTGTGGTGCCACCCTGGCTTGCGGCCATTATCCCAGCTACAAAACACGGTATCCTCGCCTATTGGCGCATACCGTTGGGAATTTACGGATCGCGCCTTAAACGAGCAACTTCTTCTTGAAGATGAGGGCCAACCTGCGACCGTGGGGCCAGGTCACGCTGCCATTCGGTATGTTAACCCCACTACAGGCGGTGATGTTATGCCGACCATTCGGTGTGAATTTCACCGCTTGCGCGAAAACGCAGAAACCCCGTCACGCCAAGATGTTGGGTCTAGTGTATTTCAGGTGTTTGAAGGCACAGGCGAAGTCGTGCTCGATGGAAAAACCTTGAAGTTGGCCAAAGGCGATATATTCGTTGTGCCATCATGGATCAGTTGGTCGCTAAAGGCTGACACTCAATTTGATCTATTCCACTTTTCAGACGCACCAATCATGGAAAGATTGCATTTCGGACGATCCAAGGTCGAAGGTTAAGCCCTAAGGGTTAAGCCTGAGTATGAACCGCGTATGTTTTGGCCACCCAAGGCACGATTTCGACTTATCCATAAGTCCGAAATGCTCGATAGAAAATTAAGACTGCTATGAAGCTGAAAAAACAGCTTAGCCTTCGGCCTTACGCGAGGTCGAGGGCGATTTTACACTCTGTGTCAGACTGGTCTGTGGGTGTGCTTTTCAAGCTATTGTTGACCTACTCAGTGTATCGGCTTTACGATTCAAATTAAAACATGCCGTAAAGGAACGGTTATCTATCATTTTGGAAAAGTGGTGAGCCGGTCGGGGTTCGAACCCGAGACCTACTGATTAAAAGTAATTCGTGAATTGTTTAATTTCAATGGCTTATCGATGATGAAAATTCCCGTTTGTTACGTTATACTTTGTAAAACTCTATACTTTTACGGACGGTTTGACCGCTCCAAACGAGTATCAATACGGGTGACAGTTCGCAAGATATTGGATAACTTTTCCGCCTGTCGCGCAGACTGAACGCGCATGGTCTGTATCGCGTCGGTATTGACTTTAACCTTGCCCTCTGTGCGCAACTCGTCGCGCTCTAGGACCGCAATGCGATTGTCTAAATTAGCTACAAACCAAACCGCAACACTTGTTTGTATAATGATGGTTACGATCAAGGCTAAAGGCACTTTTTTATCGACGTGCCAGGACTGTTTATCTTCATTCATTTTCTTGCTCCAAATATTCAGCAACCGCGGGATTGCTTGTTTTATCGCTACCCTCATTCAGGCTTAACAGGAAATTGGCACTGTCATCTTTAGCCACTTGGGGCGTCAAATGATCCCGCAATTTGCGGATTTCCTGCCGGGCTTTACGCACGGCCTCGGCGGTCACAGCACAGGTATTGACGATAACGGCGTTTGATACGCCAGCCTGCGCCGACAATTCTTTCATCGCTTCGGTTTCATAGGCGTTCAGGCGACAGCCTAATGTGGCAAAGACAGGTGCGTTCATTTGATGCTATCCAAAAATGCCGTGGTCAGGAAGCCCGAAGACACATGCATGGTAGGGCCGGTCATCCAAACGCCATCCT
>NVSA01000083.1 GCA_002401045.1 Paracoccaceae bacterium | reverse complement strand
TTTAATCAAAAAAGCATGATTGAGGCGACGAATACTAAGGGCGTAAAGCTTTGGACCCCGTGGGTGGCGCGCAAGTCAAACGATTAGCCGCTAGTCTGTATCGGGCAATATATTCATCCACTATGCTGATGGGCCCAAATGGCCGCAGGTTATCGAATTGGATTTCTGCTACAARCCATAAGCTGACGCSACMCGAAAGCCAGCATTACTGGTTGTGCTATCGGCGGCGTTACTGGTTCGAGAATGMACATGGTAGCGATCACAATAGCTTTCRTGGCAGAGRAACGATCCACCGCGTTGTGTTYGCCGAKTGTCAYCGYCCGATAAAAGYATTTCTGGGGGTGTAAAGACACCTGCAGRCGGCAAGGGGGCAAAGGGTTCSCAGACCCATTCCCAAACATTCCCAGTCATGTTCCAAAGGCCATAGTCGTTTGGTGAAAAGGATGTGGTTGGCACCGTACCAACAAAGCCGYCTTGGGCGSTGCTCTCAGACGKAAACCGACCCTGCCAAGTGTTCATCATGGCATTTCCGTTCGGGGCTTTTGTATTGCCCCATGGGAATTTTCGACCCTTATGGCCGCCACGCGCGGCACGTTCCCATTCTGCCTCATAGGGCAAGCGCAGGCCTGCCCAGTTGCAATAAGCTAAGGCGTCGTACCAAGCTATATGAACAACTGGGTGGTCTGCGCGCCCGACCAAGTCACTCTCTGCCCCTTGGGGTGTGGTCCAATTTGCAGAGTTAACTTTGCGCCACCAAGGCAGACCTGGCGGGCTTTCTGGCCAGTCGTCTGGCGTCTTGAGAAGCAGGTGAAAGACAAAACTCCAACCTTCTTGTTCGGCCACGGTGCGGTATCCCGTGGCCTTTATGAAACGGGCAAACTGGTCGTTGGTGACGGCGGTTTTGGCAATGCAAAAACTCGGCAGTTTCACTTTGCGACGCGGGCTGTCCATGTCGYTGGGGTAGGTCGATTTACGCGCCCCCATTTCAAAAAARCCTTTGRGGATTTCAACCAAATCTTGSCGCAATTCCTTTTGCACTTCKYTTKGGGCAGGCTGARTAGCCTGCGCCGCATCRAAGARMTGCCTRTCGTTGGATGCGCCAAACGGGTCTGTAGGACCGCAGCAGTTTTTGCCAGCACTCATGTCAGCCCTACATTTTGCATGATGTTACTYCCAGCGTCCGATATAGATCCCCATGTCTTCTTCTGCGCCAGTTCTGGCATTTACACTGGCGTCAGATTCTGTGGTGCGATGTCGCAATGTCATCAACTTTTCGAGCAGATGATCCTTGAATTCGGCACGCACTGCCACATGCGTATCAGAACGGCCAAGATCGTTCAGCTCGTTAGGGTCTTGTTGCAAGTCATAYAATTGCGGGCGAAAGCCTTGRTARTGAATRTACTTGTAACGCTTAGAGGCGATCATCGCGATATGAGCGTCATTTTGCCCCAGACCCAGCGTATTACGGGCACCATAAAAGGCATAATCCAACTCGGAGAATACATATTCACGCCACTCGTCTAGCCGCTCATTCGTCAGGAAGGGAACCAATGAGCGGCCGTCTAGCCACTGATCATCCTTTGGCAAGCCTGCAAGCTCTACAAAGGTGGGGGCTAGATCGATTGCTTCGACCAGTTCGTCAACGCGACTGCCACGGGTTGCATCGGCTTGGGTTCGTGGATCGTAGATAATCAACGGTACTTTGGCTGATGCGTCGTGAAACAGTTCTTTTTCACCCATCCAGTGATCGCCCAGATAATCGCCATGGTCAGATGTAAACACAATCACTGTGTTCTTGGATCGGTTGGTTTCTTCGAGCCACTGGAACAGTTTTCCCAGCGCATCATCGACCTGAGAGATCAAGCCCATATAGGCTGGGATCACGGCTTCACGCACCTCATCGGATGAAAACGACTGGCCCGGGTGCATGGCGCGAAATGGGGTTTCGGCAGGGTGTGCGTTTTTTTTCTCTGCATCCGAGCGCACCGCAGGTAGGATGTCTTTTGCCCCGTACATGTTGTGATAGGGAGCAGGGGCCACATAGGGTCAATGCGGTTTGATAAAGCTTAGATGCAATAACCAAGGTTGGTCACCAGTCTCTTCGATGAAGTCCTTGGCGCGGTTGGTGAAATAGGCGGTTTCAGAATGTTCAGCGGGCAATCGCGCAGGGTAGGGCGCGGAACGCATGTTCCAGCCTGAAATGATTTCGCCCTCAGGGGTTTCAACCGAATTGGCATAGTCATGCCAAGGGTTGTCGCCCTCGTAGCCCAAAGAGTTCAACCAAGCGTTATATTGCGGCGGCGGAGCCTTTTTTTGCAACTCGGCGGTATGAATGCCGTCATCGCGGTCAAAGGGTTCAATATGGCCTTGGCCATGTAGCCGACCTTCTGGGGTTGTGACGGGCTTGCCAACACGCTCTAGCCCAACCCGATCAGGGATGATGCCTTTGTAAATTGTGCGCAGTGACAGGTCGGGAATCATCGAGGCGATGATAAACAGGTTCATCCCTATCGGAGGCGTGATCAGGCTGATCTCGACCACGGTGACCACTAGGATACCCCACCAAATCAGCAATTCACTGGGTGTCATCGGCAAATCAAGGCTCTGTACCAGCGGGACAAAAATTGGCACCGTTAGAAATATCATCGCAGGGCCGCCAATGAACATACCAAGGATCAGATAACAAAACAGAATAACAACGATGCCCCCCCAAGGCCCAAAGCCAAAGCTGGTGATTGCCTCTAATACTTGTTCTGGTGCGCCGGATATAATGACGAACTGGTTCAGCATGATCGCGCCAAAGCCGACGGTAAAGACCATTGCCGTGGTGCGGCCTGTTTCCTGAAGGGAAGAGATGAAAATCTTCAAACTCATGCGTTTGCGGAAGATCGCGATGATTAGTGCGCCACCAGCACCAATACCGCCGCCTTCTGCCGCAGTGAAAACACCAAAGAAGATACCGCCCATGATGAGCATAAACAGCGCAACCATACTCCAGATTTGGTGCAGTGTGCGAAAACGCTCGCGCCAGGATGTGCGTTCACCACGGGGCACCCATTCAGGGCGCAGCAGGCTGACCACCCAGATTGCGATCATGTAGACGATGATGGTCAAAATGCCAGGGACGATGCCTGCCATGAACAGTTTGCCAATGTCGGCTTCGGCGAGCAGACCATAAATGATCAGGGCTATCGAGGGCGGGATCAAGATACCAAGTGTCCCCCCCGCGGCGACGGTCGCTGCCGAAATTGAATCATTGTAGTTATAGCGGCGCATCGCAGGGATCGCGACTTTGGTCATTGTGGCAGCGGTTGCCAGGGAGGATCCTGAAATGGCAGCCATGCCACCGCAAGCGGCGATCGTGGAGATTGCCAGCCCACCTTTTAGATGCCCAAGCCATTTGTTTGCAGTTTCATACAAGTCATCGGCGATGCCAGACTGGGTGATGAAGACCCCCATCAAAAATAAACAACGGCAGCACTGCAAACTGAAAATTAGTTGATAGATCGAATATCTGTTGACCGATCACGACATTGGCGTCGTCAAAGCCACGCGGGTGCATCAGGCCATAACCAGTATATCCGACAGCGAGAAGGGTAAAACCAAGCGGAGCGCCAAAACCCGCGATAAGCAGCATGACTGCTACGGCAATTAAAAGTTCAATCATTTGACTTCGTGCCCCCAACCAGTTGTTCGTATTTCGCCGATAATGCGCAGGGCCAGCATGAGAACTGATAGAAAGGCAAAGAATGCGCAGGCGGCGGCCAATGGCCACCAAGGCCAATGCATGCCAGAGGTCGTTGAATTGCGTGTGATGAACTTATCGGCCTGTTCCCAGAGTCTTAGGGCGATAAACCCGAGCATTACCATGACGAAAATGTCGATTAGGATCAGACGTATTCTGTCTGCGGCGGGAAACTTGCGTACCAAACCGACAAACAAGTCTACTTGGACATGTTTGCGTTCTTCGGTCACATAGGGGTAAGCCGAGAAAACCAACAAGGCGAGTGCGTAAGACATTGTGTCTTCGACGCCAAGCAAGGGATCACTTAGAAAATAGCGGAAAAACACCGCGACAAAGACCATACCCGTTAGGACCAAAACGTTGATCGCCGCGAGAATGGAAACCATCGAGGTTATGCGTTTTAAGAAATTTGATTGTCGATTATCGACTAAGTTCTCGGACAATTTAGCCCCCTTTTCTGTGAGAAATTTGTTCGTGTGCGGCGGATGCGTGCCGCACGCGAACTGTTTTGGTTTATTTAGCTGACGCGGCTTTTTCGCGGAAATATGACAGAGCTGCTGCACCATCAACACCACGTTTAGTGGCATTTTCAAGCCAGCCATCTTCAACAAATGCTGTTTTTTCCTTGATCGCCATAATCAATTCGTCCGATGCGGCTGTGATGGTTGATCCAGCCTTTTCGAACACTGCAATGCCTTTGGTATCTTCTGCGTCCATGATTGCACCGATACGTTCCGCCAATTTGGAACCTGCGGTTTCGATCAACACCTTTTGCGCGGCTTCATCAAGTTCATCGAAAGCCTCTTGGTTCATCACGATGGCAAATCCAGGACGGAAAAACCCACCGGGAAGCGTTGTAATCTCAGGGACATGTCCGACCAGACCTAGGTTCATCGCAGGCCCGAACGGGATCATCGTGACGTCGACCACGCCATTAGACAATAGCTCAAAGCTTTTGATACCAGGTGCGCCGACAGGTGCTGCGCCAAGGCGTTTCATCATCTCAAGCGGATTGCGACCCTTACCACGAATTTTCAAACCTTTGAAATCATCGATGCTATCAATCTATTTTTCGCGTGAAAAGAACTGGTTGCCTCCGATAACGAAAACGGCAAGCGGTACGAGGCCTTGTTTTTTGTATTCTCCTGCGGCCTCAAAGTATTTCCCATAGGGCTTGGCCCGTTAGCGCCGAAGACGCGTTTCCGGTTTAGCAATGAGGGCAGTGAGATGTTTTGATCGTTGGTTCCCAAAGGCACGATACCCATGTCAACAACGCGGTCTTGCACAATGTCCCAAAGGCGCGGGAAGGGTGCCATGCTGCTTGTCGGAATTGTGATGTTCATCGTGCCGCCAGAAGCTGCGGATGCCTCGGCCGCCCAAGGTTTGATCGCATTTTTGAAAGCGGCAAAATTCGGTGGTAGGAAATTGTTGAAGATCACTTCGGTCGGTTCGGCATGGGCGTGGTTGCACTCAGAGCTGTCAGGCTCATTGTCGCGGCGATTGCCCATCGGTTAAGTATATTTCTGGTCATATTTTTCTCCCGTTTAGTGACAATGCAATTCTCCAGATCACATTGCTTCGGCTGATGCCGTTTGTGCTTCAGAATGAAGCGTCTCGTGTGACCTGCCAGCACATGACCAGCAGTAGATCCGCGAGGTAGCCCATTGCTTTGATTACATGCTGGATGTTGCCTTATTACCCAATACTATTACATAGTAGTTCCACACAGTGGAACGTTGATATTATGCCTAAAACGATTGAAACTCTACGGCGCGGGTTGGAAATTCTTGCTCTGGTGCAGAAAAAAGGCCCTATTTCTCAGGCGGTTATCACGCGCGAGACTGGCCTGTCTAAAGCGGTGGTTCACCGAATGCTCTACACATTACAAGGGGAGGGTTTCGCGCGTGTTTCCCTAGGTGATCAGCTTTGGCGCGGCACGGATGGCCCCAACATTTCCCCTGAACCCACTTCGACCGAGGCATTGGCTCGGGCCAGTGTGCCCGCACTTTTGCGCCTAAGCGAAACGGTTTTTTGGGCTTCAGATGTCGCGACCTATACCAATGGCGCCATGCGGATTGTCGAACATACCCGCAGGAATACGCCGTTTGTAATCAGTCGGATTGTTGCACCACGCATCCATGTCCTACCATCGGGACTTGGGCGGGCGATTATCGCTTGGGCAACGCCGCAAGAGCGGGCGAAAATACTTGCTCAATTGCGTAAAAGTGCGCATCTTCGGGATAAAGTAGTTCATGATAAATCCGCGGTAGAGCGCATGATCGCCAAAACGCTAGAGCTTGGATACGCGACACGGGATGCGTCGCATTTCGGAAAAGTACGGCGTACGGCCAGAATCTCCGAAATTGCCGTCCCCGTTTTTCATAAAGGCACAGCAATCGCCGCGATCAACCTTTGTTGGGCTACGTCAGCGATGTCTGAAAACGAATTCGTACAAGAAAATATCAGTTTCCTGCGTGACGCTGCAGATGAGATATCGCAGGCGCTGACAGATTAGAGCGTTGGTTTTCGGGATGTTGGCGTAGGTTCTAGCGCTTGTTTCCAAACCTTGGCGCAGAGAAGCGATAGGTCAGACCCAGTTCTAGATTGGTGGATTTGAAGTTTTTCGTCCCGACCGTRTGGCTTGCAACACCCCGRATGGCGATGGCATCGTTTAGGGCGTAGCTAACCCCAACCCCAGGGCGGATTATGGGSCCTTCAACATTTGCGCCGAGCTGTAGTTCGCCAAAGAAACGCCATGGGTTGYTTTGGGTTTCRCGGGTTTGCAGGCCGAGACCCAGAGAGATTTCCCCATATCCYGGATAACCGCGRTARGATTCGTAGGAAATGCCTGCACGTATCGGGATATAAAGGTGGTCTGTAAGTTTACGATCAAGCTGTAGGTTCAACAGGTTGAGGTCGTCATGCGCCCCTGCCTTTACGGTCATGGCCGTTTTGGTGGTGTGGGTCAGGCTGAGCCGATATCCGYCAAAACGCCCTGTTTCGGGGGTGTCTGGATCTTGGATGCCCGAAGGCGTGTTGAAATGGGTGTTGAGTGCCAGCCCGAGGGAGTAGTTTTTCGACGTRCCATCGGGGGCGAACATGTAACCAGCCGTTARGGCGACGCCAAACCTGTCGTTCAGCATATATTCGGCTGATAGCTTGGGATAGATCAACTGACCMGAWCCCGTGTCGATCAGCGAYGGGGCATAGCCGCCAGACCCAATGCCCAGCTGACCATATAGGTTTATCCGTTCAGATAAGGCATATCGCAAGCCCAGTCCGCCGATGGCCTGATTATAAATCGGCAGGCCTTTGTAGCCGACACCAAGGGCAAAGAACCCGTAGAGATGATCGTTGAAAAAACGAGAATATTGTACATCGACCGTATGCAACGTGTCTTTGAAGCTACCTGTCGGGTTGATCTGTTTGAAATTATCGAGGCCAAAAGAAATGATGCTTTCGCGTCCCCGTAGCGATCCGTCCCGCGGCCCTAAGGTGAATTTCTTACCCGCCTGATGATAAGGCCCGGTACCGTAGGTAAAGGGAAGCTGAACGAATAGATTGGCCTGTGTGCTGTCGATCGGGGATTTAAAGAACTTAAATTTGGAGACATTCACCCCGACCGAGAGCTTGTTGAAACGATAGCCAAGGCCCAGATAGCCTTTGGCAAATCCACCCGTCCCAGAAAGTGCGGCACTGGTCCCAATGCTACGCCCGCCACCGCCGCCGCCAAAGGAAAGGCCACCTTGAACGAATAGCCGCTCTGTCAGGTTGCGTTGGGCATGGGCAATGACGCCAAAGCCCATGAAACCACCGTATTCGCCCTGCAACACAGGCGCGTAGCTGCCAAGCCCAATGGAGAGCCAGTCATTTATGGGGCTCATTAAATGATAGCCCAGCAGGTCTATCCCGTTCGTGCCAGGGATTTTTAATTGCTGGTAGTCCAGCATCAGCACAGCATCGCGTCGATTAAAGCGCGCGGCTTTTAATGCGTCTGTATTATAGGTCAGTACAGGACTTTGATGGGGTTGGGTTTCTGCTGTAGCCAGTATGGGTGCAAAGCTGCCTGCAACAGCCAATGCCGCGATGACAAAACGCGATTTTTCAACGATTTTCGAAACTTGCACAATAGCCCCCTAGGGTAAAAGAAATGGCATTTACCATAAGAGGTAACCCTCTTACCCATACAATCACTCTTTGGCGCTGTCACGGATTTATTCTGTTTGGGAGGGTGTGCTTGATCCTCTCGCACTGAAGTGGTTCATGCTACGCGGTGCCAAGTCATTGAGCACGATGCGACCCAAGCAAGGGAAAGAATTATCATAACGAATTGATTTTATTGGAGGCGAGTACGAGAATCGAACTCGTGTACACGGATTTGCAATCCATCTCTCTTTCTTTTAAAAACAAATACTTAGATGTAGATTGGTATCAGGACAAACACCGAACGGTAGGTGAACCTGATACCAAGATTTTTTATACCATGACCGGCATTCATGAAACGGCAGGGTTGGTCAGATGAGCAATCACAGTTTTGCTCCGGGAATCGCTGCACAAGTAGGCCTGAACGCGGCGGTGCTTTATCAAAACCTGACCTTTTGGATTGAAAAGAACCGTGCAAATCGGCGTAATTTTCGAGATGATCGTTATTGGACCTACAATTCGATTCCAGCTTTCGCTGAGCTGTTCCCGTATCTGACTGAAAAGCAAATCAGAACGGCACTGGATAAGTTGCTGAATGCTGGGTTGATCCTTAAGGGACAGTTCAGCGATGATAAGTATGATTGAACCACGTGGTACGCTCTAAATGATCCCATTTGCCCAAACGGGCAGATGGATGTGACTGAAAAGGGTATTGATTCATTTGCCCAAAAGGGCAGGCCAGTTGCCCCAGAGGGCAAATCTATAAAGAGCAGATATAAACCAGATAATAAACCATATCCTTCGTGCAGCGACGCGGAGGTGGTGGCGGAAAATTTGGAAAAGATTTGGCTTTCATATCCTGAAGATCGGCGGCGAAACAAAGTTGCATGTCTCCAGAATATCCAAGATGTGCTGATTGAAGTGACGTTCGATGATTTGCTCGCCTCTGTGCGGGCTTACGCGACCGAGAGTGCCGATTTTACCCGATCCAAGGTTTGTTTTTCGGACAATTGGTTTCGAGACCAGAAATGGCAGCGATATCTTGAAGCCATAGAAATTGCTAACGAGGCACGAACTGTTGTCGCTGCAAAACTGCTTATGCAAACGACTGTCTGGATCAAATCACGCAACGGAATGTGTCGGCACCTGTCAGCTAATCAGGTCAATGCCGCCATCAGCGCCGGGTTGATAGAGCGACACGAGGCCTTGGATGCAGGGGCGTTGGTGTGAATTTTCTTGGTGCTTTAATGGATGGCTTTGAAGGAAAACGATTGAGGTATATCGAGTTTTCATCTGTTTTGGGCAGCAGCATAGCGTTTTCGAAATTGTCTCTGAGCGCCCTCCATATGGCTGGCGAAGAGACGGTTTTGCAGTCGCCGAAGGCGGCTTCGATCAGGTGCAGATCGGCGGC
>NVSA01000082.1 GCA_002401045.1 Paracoccaceae bacterium | reverse complement strand
CAATCTGATGAAATGTATGCAATACTCACGGAAATACATGAAGCACTCGGTGACCTTAGTAATAATAAGGAGGGAAAATTCATAATCAACCTTTACGAGAAAGGCTGGTTTCATGGTATTGATGGCCTTCTTAAGAGGATGAATAAACCTGTTAAATGAACCTCGTATTTACATGTAGGGATTTATGCCTGAGCATATTCGATTAATATGAACATTCTAAAATAGAGTGTTTATACTCTATTTTATTAGATATTCTCTGCATATATTTCGGGTTCGATATTATGCCAAGTCTCAATATCAAATATCCGAACTATGCACAGCACCACTTCAACCATTAAGATCACACTGACAACTATTGCAGTTTTGTTCATCTTTAAATGTGGACTCAGTCAAGACCCTCTTCAGATACCTATCGACAACATTACTCCCAATCCCCCAGTAACCCCTTCGGGGAAGTTGATTGACAGATTCAATAACATATATACCCCTACTAATTTTAGTCTTCTGAAGACTTCTAACCAGGCGATCAATTGTAGCGGTTTTATCGTGGATTTCGAAGATGTGATTCTTGGAAACGGTCTTGGGTTTGATGATCAAAGTCAATCTCCTTGTGATCCCTCGATAACGGTAGGAGAAGAAAGAAGAAACACCGTTTGTGCAGTATTCAGTTATGTTGCCAGCGTAATTGACCTAGGAGGAGCAAACCCTGAGATATTGTTTACCGTTTCGGATACTACTGGTACGGGTGCACTTGGTGCGGCATCAGCTCTTTATTTTGATACAGTTGTAACTGGGTTTGTCGGTGGATTTATATGGGAAAGAGTTGTCAATTTAGGAGGGGCGGATCCCGATAATGATTCTACGACATATGATGCAACAATTGAAATGGACTTTGGCCCGAAATTCCTGAGCACAGATACAATAGAATGGAATTCATGTAATACGCAATGCGCAGTTGGACAAATTGACCTTTACTCAATAGTGCTTCATGAAATAACTCATGCACTTGGCATTGCTTCATTTATTAGTGCGACAGGGGTCAGTGGAATAACGGGGTCAATTAATGGCCCGTACACTATTTATGATCAGTTCCTAATGGACCCAACGGTTTCATTTAATCTGATAAATGGATCTTCTACTTTCACGGGAACTGCACCAAATGACCTTATTGGTTGTTGGTATTTTGAGGCGGGTAATACCCAGCAACAACCAGTATTTTCTGACCCATATGCCCTTTCACCACCACCGGTTTTTAACACTAGCAGTTTCAGCCATTTTGATGAGGATAGATCAAATTTCAGGTTCATTATGCGCGCATCCACTTCAGGAGGCAATGATCGGTTTTATACGCAACCTGAAATTGAGGTATTAGAGGATTTAGGCTACACGATCAATAATGCAAATTTACCTTTTGCCGGTGCAAATTTCCCCACCGGAAACCCTGATTCTGACACTACTACAATTGGCCAACAGGTTTGTATTGATGTCTTAGCGAACGATAACAATCCAACCGGGACAATGTTTATAGGTAGTTGCGCTCAAGACTTATGTACTGGCGCCGTATCACCTCCAGGTGTACTGATTCTTACTGGCGGTGGTAACGCTACAATTAATGGGGGTACAATATGTTATACTCCAGATTCCAACTTTATTGGCACTGCTCATCTCCAATACTGCCTTGAGCACAATTTTACAGCTGATTCTTTAGTCAATATTATTAATACCGTAGATGTATATGTTGAAGTATTGGGCGATTTTTGTCCAGATGACCTATGCGGATACGTATGCAATGGAAGCTTTGAAGCGGGAATTGATCCATGTGCTCCGCCTGGATTAAGCACAAGCTCGTTGAATGGATTTCCCAATACCGTTGTGAACAATTGGTTTGCGTCTAATGCTACACCTGACCTATGTGTAAGAGGCGTGCAACAGTGCAATCCGCAGCCAACTACTAATCCCAATTGGTTCGATATACCGAATAACATTCACGCTGGGACGAGTGGTCCAGGTGTAGAAACTCATGATTCGCCAAATAATAGATACATTGGATTAATCTCCAATGGAAGTGGCACTGGATATATTGAAGGAGTGACCACACGCTTGATCGATACGCTGACTTCAGGTAAGCAGTACACCCTAACTATATGGGTTTATCCGAGAGGAAATACGGGTGTGGATACATTAATGATCTTCCTAACTGATTCGATGGCCATTGGAGGGCTCTCCGTACCATTTCCTGGGAAAGCACCAACTCCAGTGTCATACAATATTGTTGCTGATGCGGTGGATCAGGTCACAGGGATTAACCCAACGATTGGTACTTGGACAGAATTTGAATTGCAATTTACTGCCCCCCCGGTACCTTCGACCCAAGAACAGTTTTTAGTAATAGAACCTAGATTTCCATCAGGTGGTGGGCAAATATCTTTTATTATAGACGATGTTAGATTGTTTGAATCAGACACGATCCAGCCTATTATCGTTGTTGATAAAACGGTAGTTAGTACAGCTCCATTTAAACATGGCGATACCGTTACCTATGAAATAAGTGTGTGCAATATTGATTCTGTTAAAGATGGCTTTCTAATTGTGGTTGAGGATTTACTGCCTCCTGGATTGACATTAATCTCCAGTACGTTCAGTTCATTTCCAACTGACACAATTGATACTCTTTTACTAGGAATGTGTGATACGCTCTTTGTAAGTGCGAGGATTGATAGCAACGTAGTACCCAATGAGCCAATCAGTAATTGCACATTTTTAACAAGTGGGGGCAACTGCAGCAATTTAGCACTGGATGATTTATGTGCAGATATCACAGTGGCTTCGACTGACATTTCAATACTCAAAACTGCCAATATTGATTCCATTGCTGACGGGGGTACTGTAACCTACTCTATTTTCGTGACGAACACTGGAGATGCCCCGGCCACGAATGTCATTGTAGAGGATATTCTGCCTAACGAGGCTATTATCACCGCGGGTGTAGCGCCTGGGGGAACCGTAGTCATAAATAACAACACTATAACGGTGACCTTTGCCAATATTGATACGGCTCAAAGTGAGAGTATTATTTTTGTTGCAACTCTGAATTCTTCGTGTGGTGTGATAGTTGAGAACTGTGCGCAACTTGTGTCAATCGCTGAAATAGAAGAGGGACTTAGTAACAATAGTAGTTGTATCTCTGTTTATGTTGGTACTGACACTTTTTCAACAACTGATTCAATTTTTTCAACTGCAGTAACTTGCATTGACTCTTGTAACGGAACCGCAACAGTGGTCTATTGCGGAGGAGTAGCTCCACTAACGTATCAGTGGAATGATTCGTTGATGCAAACTACAGCAACCGCAGTGGGTCTGTGCACCGGCTGGTATGAAGTGACTGTAACGGATGCAGCAAATTCAATTGTTACCGAGAGTGTTTTTGTTGATTTTTTACCACTATTTGTAAGTACATTAGATGCAGATATATCTAATTCTTCATCATGTATAGCCTCAAATGGTTCGATAACTATTAACCCCATCATGGGTCAACCACCATATTCATACAATTGGAGTACTGGTGATACAACCCAATCCATCTCTGGACTAAGTGGCGGTGTCTATTATGTCACCGTATCAGATATGTTCGGGTGTGTTTTCCTGCCAACCACATTTGTAGTAATTTCCGATTCTATACCGTTAGTAGAAATCAGTGCTAATCAATGTACAGGGGTTATTGGTCCAGATATTGTAAATCCTAATTACATCTATTCCTGGACTCCGCCAGTTGGTTTAAGCGATCCAAACATAGCCAATCCTTTGACCGACCCCAATTTTACAACTTTTTATGAGCTAACCACAACAGACACGGTAAGTGGGTGTTCACAACTTCATTCAGTAACCGTTAATGCAGGACCATACAACTATATCGATCATACAATCACCGGAAACGTAGTATGGACAACGCCAAAAAAAATAAAAAATCTATTAATAATAGACCCGGGAGCAAAACTCACTATTACTAACACAACGGTTGAATTTGGCCCTCATCGTGACCAACCTGTTCCTGATGTTGGTGTGCCCGTAACAGGAATATTAGTTGCCCCTGGTGGTGAGTTGGTGGTGAATAATTCCACGTTAACCACGATCAATGACTGCGACAGTCGAATGTGGTCAGGCATTCAGGTGTGGGGTGATCTTTGTAAAAACTGCCCTATTAATACTCTGGATCATGGGAAAGTTACGATTCAAAATAATTCAATAATCAAAAATGCACACGCTGGTGTTTTGGCATTTCACAGCCCTCCGGGGTTTGGTGGCTTTAACCTAAACTTGGGGGCAGGAATTGTTAAGGCTTCTAATTCAGAGTTTATTAATTGTTGGGGAAGTATCGGCCTTGGGAAATCCAATTATCCCAGCGAAAGTGAAATTCTTGGTTGTACATTTATCAACGATGCGCTGATGGCGGACCAGCAACGATATCCTGGACTGGGAACAGACATATTTATTAACATTGACCGAATTGATGGTGCTACGGTCATAGGCAACACGTTTAATAATACCAATCTGCTTGATTTGGATAAAAGGTCAACTGGAATACAAAGTTTCGATGCCGGATATATTGCTAATTCCAATACATTCCTCAGCTTGACAAAAGGTGTTGATGCTTCTGGAACAGGGATAGTTGCCGGAATAATTATGCGGAACAATACATTTACAGGGACAAGACAAGGGATTACCTGTCAAGGCAATAATTTCGATGATATAAGCAGCAATACGTTCAACGTATTGGATGGAGAAATAATTGGATTGGATACATTCCCAACTTGGGCAGTGTTTATGTTAAACACTACTGGATTTATTGTCACCAAGAACAATATTAATACTGATAACGTGGTGACGGATAACACTTATGGTGTTGTGGTACGAAACTCTGACGGTATGGGGGGAGATGTCTATAAGAATGACTTTACTGGTGCATTTAGTGTAGCTTCTCAGATGGAACAAGACAATAGTCTACTACAGATTCGATGCAATCAATATGCTGATGTAAGTTCATTTGATTGGGCGGTTACTTCAGGAACTCTCGATGAGCAGGGAGGATGTGTTTTCAATGATGATGAATCTCCTGCTGGTAACCTGTTCCATTCAGGATGTAGTGGACAAGAGCACATTTTTAAGGATGGGTCTGTTCCTGCCTTCATTTACAATACACACTCAACGGTTGCACCGACCTGCAATAGTGGGGGCGTGACCGCATTACCTTGTGGAGGAACTGTTATGGATACTGCAAATATTGATGCCGCCTGTCCTGATTTGTTCGTAACTGGAGGAGGAGGTGGTGGCCATATTGGGCCAGACACAACCGGAAATGGGAATGTTGTAAAGGGGAAATTTATTTCTTTGATCAATAAAACCAAAGATACAAAGCAAAAATTATTGCTTCACAATGGTTTAATTAGGTTTGCAATTTCCAGGGGAGAAACTGAGTTTGCGATACAAAGGCTACAAAGTTTGAACACTGTAACATCGGCTAAGATACTCGTGGCTCAATTTGTTCACACAAAGGAAAGTGAAAAGGCAAGGAAGCATTTAAGGAAGATTCCTCCCAAAAATGGGGAGAACAGAAAGTTTAAAAAGCTATTCGAAAAACTCATAGAGATTCAGGAAAAGGAACAAAACCTAAAAGAGATTAGCGTAGTGGATGAATTGGTAATCCGAGATGTGGCCGATAGCAAAACAAAAGCAGCAACAAAAGCTGAGACAGTTCTGGCAATGATTGAAAAAGAGAAGTATAATAGGAAGCCTGAAAGGATCAATCAGCAAGGTCTGAAAATGGCGGGGAATACGGATGAGAGTTTTACAAAGGAGGAAGAAGCTGAACTGAAGAGCTTGGATGTAAAATTGGCTGGGATTCCCACTATAACTTTAGCGCCTAATCCATTCAAAGAATCTACTACTATTACCTATCAACTGCCCTTCAGTACAGAATATGGAGAGATCGTCATTTATAATACCGTTGGTCACGCGGTTGCAAAGTATAAGGTGATCGGAAGTGGCCAGATTGAATACTTTAATAGCAACTTAGCTCCTGGTATATACGTCTGTAATTACATACATGGTAACAAGGTGGTAAAATCGCTAAAAATGGTAATCATCAAATGACCTGGATGTGATAAGCAGAAGTTGTGCAATACTCTTTATAATACATTTCTGTTGTACCAATATCTGGGCTCAATCTACATACTTCAATAAAACCCATGATCTTGAGCAATGGGATGTAGCTTCGGCTGCGCTTCAGGTTGATGATGGCTACATGGTTCTAGGCCAAGCCATTACTACACAGGCAAGAATGCTCATGCTAATTAAATTGGATTTTACTGGAGATACGCTTTGGTCTAAGGTATTTGGCCCACCTCCGCAGGTCTATTTTACAGGTGGGGGAGGTTCATTTATTCAAACAAATGATGGGGGTTACGCCTTTTGTGGTACCGTAGAAGATATTGCTGATAGCAGTATTGATGACATGATTCTCGTGAAATTTGATAACCTGGGTGATACGCTTTGGACTAAAAGGTTTGGTGGTGCGAACCAGGACATTGGACAAGATTGTGAGCAAACTGCTGATGGTGGATATATCCTTATAGGTACTACTGGTAGTTTTGGCGATCCTTCAGGTGATGTTTATTTAGTTAAGACCGATAGTTTAGGGAATTTGGAATGGGATACAACGTACGACGGAATTGGGAATTTAGATGCAGGCCTTACTGTTGATGTGACAAGTGATGGAGGATATGTTTTGGGCGCTAGTTTATCACAAGGTGGGGAGTTTATATGGGTAATAAAAACTAATGCCATTGGTGGTATTGAATGGACTAAAGCGATCAATGTTAATCTGAATATAGGGTGTTTTGCCCTTCAATCAATAGATGGAGGATATATTGTTATAGCTGGCAAGGATGAGCTGGTTGGTGCGGGAAGAGATGGATATTTAGCAAAGCTCAACAGTACCGGAGATTCAGTATTATGGGAAAGTACTTATATAGGAAGCTCGCAAAATGACTGGTTTAACCAAGCAATAGAATTACCGGATGGAAGTATTGTTGCAGCCGGTAAAGCAGATAATGAACAGGGCATATCAAGCGGATGGTTACTTAAGGTAGCGCCTAATGGAGATAGTTTGTGGTCAAGGAAGTTCTCAGTTCCAGATAGTTTATCACAGCAATTTTGGTCTTTACGAGCAACACTGGATGGGGGATTCATCATGTCTGGTTATGCTGCTGCACCTACACAGGATACCTGGGTGGTTAAAACGAACTGCCTCGGTTATGATACCCCGCCACAAGCCAATTTCACCTCTACTTCGGATACGCTTACCGTCTCCTTTATTAATCAAAGTCAACAAGCAGAAACGTATTTGTGGAACTTTGGAGATGGTAATTTTAGTACAGAGAGCAATCCTTCACATAGCTATCAGGATTCAAGCATCTATGTAGTCACTTTAACAGCAGCAGCTTGTGGGGATACGAGCATTACTTTTAATACTGTACAGGTATCCATACCTGTGGGTGTACAGGAAGTCTACTCCAGAGAAGGTAATATTCAAATATATCCAAACCCAACAACCGGGTTGATCACATTAACCGGTCTATCCGCTGAACCGGCTACGCTCACCGCTTACAACGTCCTGGGCGAGTTGGTGCTTGATCAGCGTATGACAGTATCAAATAACATTGTAATGGATTTAACGGACCTACCGAAAGGTTTGTACTACTTGCAGATCCTACAGGGGGAAACCACCCTTAAAAGGGAGGTCATAAAACTGTAGGTTCATTGACCTGTTCACTCTGCCCTCCTGCCTCATCGGCCGGCAGGCCTACTGTTGTGGCCAGGTACTTGGCTACGGTYTTATGTGCCAGTTTTAACCTTTTCCCTAYTKCCCTRTTGGACAGGTCCTGGCCGTGGAGCTCGTTGATCTTTAACCGCAATTCTTCGTTTGTTTTGGGCCTTCCCCATGCCTCCCCTTTGCCGCTGCCTTTTCCACTTGTCCGCCCCTTCCTGATCATTAGCACCCTGGAGCTGTGGGAATACGAATCAATCTTCTATACACAGGTTGCCAATCGCCACAACTCCATTACCTCACACATATTATTGATCCTTACCAGGAGTAATTCAAGCAAATCTTTCCTATATTTCAATACAGAACGTCTGGGTTTGGTCAACTGTCTAACACGCCATTATGGGTACATTCCACTTTGAGAAACACCGCCTCTTTGCACATAACAAGAAGAAATTTGTCGTGCTCGGCAGTGAAAAATACCAGCGACCAAAATATTTTCTGTCCGGATTACTGAAAAACAAGATATCTGGGAAATTGGAAGAGGAGCTTCCTGGTGCATGGGGTACCCTTGGTTGGAAATCTTCCAGGGAATTCAGGCCTGGCGGGAGTATTCAATTCTCAGATGACTTTAACGACAATTCCACCGCAGCTACACTCAAAGAGGTGGAGGATATTTATCATCTGTACCCGGAATTGCACGATTCCAATGTTAAGGTGAAGGAGCGGTATATCAATTTTGATGATGTTGAACTCCGGTCAGGTAAGGAGGATTTTAGTTTGAATCATTTGCGCGAGCTGAGACTTACTTTATTCCTCAACAAGGACGAAGGTGCCGTTGTGTATTATCAACATAGCCTCAAGGGACACCACGACGACGRGGAMGCTGCTGTTGAGTATATMCAGCCAGAGAGCACAGGTGATAACCACCATACAAACCGGGATAGACTGGATTATTACTTTCCGATGATTCCAAAATATGAATTGATAGCAACCGATAAGAAAAAAGGTCGCTATCGCTATTCGGAAAGAGAAGCGGCAACCAGTTTCATTGTGAAGGTACTGACCTTCAGGCGCAAGAACCTCGATGCACAGGAGTTGTTGAATGAAGCATTACACAACCTGATAGGAAAACACAAATATGGGATATTAAGGTTTGTGCCAGGTGCGGATGAGTTTGTCTCGATAGACAAAAGCCCGGTTGACACCAAAAAAAAGACACTCTTGCTCATTCACGGTACCTTTTCATCCACTAGCGGCTCTTTTTCCATGATCTATGACCCAAAGGAAACAAAGATATTGCTGTTAAAAGACCTTATCAAGACCGGGAAGTTTGAACAGATCATTGCGTTTGATCACCCTACCATAACGCATGATGCGAAACAGAATGTGCACAAACTCCTGCAGCTGATGGGAGATTTGTCCTTTGAGGGCAATCCGGTAGACATCATTACCTCGAGTAGGGGAGCCTTGGTAGGCAAGTACATATGCAATGACCCGGCGGCCTCAAAGGTATTGCCTGTTGGAAAGATGCTCATGTTCTCCGCTGCCAATGGATCAGGCTATTTCAAATTCGGAAAGCACGTGG
>NVSA01000081.1 GCA_002401045.1 Paracoccaceae bacterium | reverse complement strand
AGACCTCGTTGACGCGGCTATCTTTCGCAGATGCGGGGCGCACCAATTGCAAATAATCGACGATCAACACGTCCAAGCCGTGGGTGCGTTTTAGGCGTCTGGCGCGGGCGGCTAATTGGCTGATCGGTAACGCGGCGGTGTCGTCGATATACAATGGGCAGCTTTCCAGCGATTTGGCAGCTTCAACAAAGCGGCGAAACTCGTCCTCTTGCATGTCGCCTGACCGAATACGTTGGCTCTCAATTTCGGCAGCTTCTGACAAAATACGTGCGGCCAATTGTTCGGCGGACATCTCTAGCGAATAGAACCCGACAATGCCGCCTCGAATGGTGCCTTCGGTGCCGTCAGGCAATTTGCCCTTTTTATAGGCTTTGGCGATGTTATAGGCGATGTTGGTCGCCAATGAGGTTTTCCCCATCGACGGACGACCCGCCAAGATCAACAAGTCAGAGCGGTGCAATCCGCCCAGTTTCTTGTCCAAATCCAGTAATCCTGTCGATGTGCCCGCCATTCCGCCATCGCGTTGGTAGGCGGCATTGGCGACATTTACGGCGTCGGTTACGGCTTTGAGGAAGCTTTGGAAACCGCTGTCGACCTGACCTTGTTCGGACAAGGCATAAAGCCGTTGCTCGGCCTCAACGATTTGCTCGGCAGGCTCGTTTTGCACTTCCATGCGCTGGGCTTTTTCGGTGATCTCTTCGCCAATGGCCATCAGATCGCGACGTATCGCCAGATCGTAGATCATTTGCGCATAATCCCGCGCGGCAAACACCGAAACCGATGCGCCCGCAAGACGTGCCAGATAGGCAGGGCCGCCCAGCTCGTTAAGACCTTCGTCGTCTTCCATAAACGCTTTTAGCGTCACGGGCGAGGCAAGGGCGTTTTTCTGGATGCGCTGTGAGGCAATATCGAAAATGCGACCATGCACAGGATCATAGAAATGTGTGTCATTCACAATAGAAGCGACGCGGTCGTAGACATCATTGTTCACCATCAAAGCACCCAACAAAGCCTGTTCGGCCTCGATGTTGTGCGGATGCTGTGAATTGGCCTCTATTTGCGTGTTTTCAGCGCCATTTGGTATTGCCGTAATACTGTTCATTTAACCCGTCCCCATAGAATGCTGTTATAAACCTATGTGTGCGCTCTGCGCAATCTGGATAAGCTGTGGATAACCTGTGAATAGTTTACAACTATGTCCAAGAACTACCTAGTAAAAACGCGCTTTTATCGAAAATATCCTGCGTTTTCTGTGCTGATAGGCATGGAGCCGCCTACTATATGCTGTGGATAAGTTTGCCATGGTAACAATTTATGCTAAAGTGTGGTCGTAGGCGACGATTCGGTGATGTTGCTTGGTGTTGTATGATTAAGAACCATTCAGGCGGATCTTTTTGTAAGAATATCGAGCCTTGCCAGTGTTTTACGGGGCGTTTCGGATGATTGTTTATTTACTGCCTCACGGTTCTTTTCCCTCCAAGGTCTGAACCGTTATTTCAGGTAAGACTTGCCCAGTTGCTTAGCAACTGGGCTTTTTTTATGAAACGCGCCAATAATTTTATGAAACGCGCCAATAAAGCGGAAATCCAGGGTCAAATACGGTGACGGGGCCCGCAGCTGTTTCAATGCGATTCGGCACGTCAACAGGTGTTGACTCTTTGGTCAGGGTCACTGTGTCGGTGTTCGTAGGCAGGCCGTAATAAGCTGGACCACTCAAAGACGCGAACTGTTCTAGTTTGTCCAAGGCATTCTCTTGCTCGAACACATGCGCCAAACACGATAGGGTATTGGTCGCGGAAAACACCCCTGCACAACCACAAGCACTTTCTTTGTTCGGGTCGGTATGGGGTGCACTATCCGTGCCTAAGAAATAGCGCGGATCACCCGATGTAGCGGCGGCGCGCAACGCCAGTCGGTGCAGCTCACGCTTGGCAATCGGCAAACAATAGTAATGCGGTTTAATGCCGCCGACCAACAGATGGTTGCGGTTGATAATCAGATGATGCGTGGTGATGGTCGCGGCCAGATTTTTATCGGCTGAGGCGACATAATCTACCCCGTCTTTGGTGGTGATATGTTCCGAGATGATTTTCAGCTCAGGTAAGGCACGGCGTAACGGATCAAGGATGGTGTCGATGAACACAGCTTCGCGGTCAAAAATATCGACATCCGCATCGGTAACCTCACCGTGCACACACATCGGACAACCAATCTCAGCCATTTTCTCTAAGATCGGCATGACCTGCTGAATGCTGGTCACACCTGATTCCGAATTGGTCGTCGCCCCTGCAGGGTATAGTTTCACCGCTGAAATCAGCCCGTCATTATAGGCGGCGGCAATGTCGTTAGGGTCGCTGTTATCGGTCAAATAAAGCGTCATCAGCGGCTTGAAATTTGACCCCGTCGGGGTGGCGGCCGCAATGCGGTCACGGTAGGCGGCAGCGTCTTTGGCGGTGACCACGGGGGGCACCAGATTGGGCATGATGATCGCACGGCCAAAATCACGGGTAGTTTCTGGCAAAATACCTGTCAGCATATCCCCGTCGCGCAGGTGTAAATGCCAATCGTCGGGGCGGATTATGGTCAGTTTATCGGTCATGAAAACGGCTGCCTTGCTCAAAGCTGAAGGTCACAAAGATGTGTCTTTCAACAGGTGGAATGATCTGTATTACTGTCGATTAATAAAGAGTATTTTGATCAAATACAATCGAGCTAATCTATTGATTAAACGTGCTGTTAAGCCTAATTCAGGATCATAAAAAACCGAAATTTATGGGAACAATATATGCTGTATCGAAATACTAAATCGGGATACGGGCTGATCGCGCAGATTTTGCACTGGGTGATGGCGCTGAGTATTTTTGCTATGTTTGGGCTGGGCTATTGGATACGCACGCTGACCTATACCAGCCCGTATTACCAATCGGCACCCAATATGCACCAAAGCATTGGTCTGGTGYTGCTTTTGCTCTTGGTCATCCGCTTCGGTTGGAAAATGGTCAATATCAACCCCGCCACCGATGACTTGAGCCGTGTCGAGGATATTGGCTCATCTGCRATGCACTGGGTGCTTTACGCCTTGTTATTCGCGGTGATGGTTGTGGGMTATCTGATCGCAACCCTTGATGGGCGCGCAATCCCGTTTTTCGATCTGGTAGATATCCCGTCGCTSTATACYGACCGTGGCTTGGAAAAGCTGGCAGGGCTGCTGCATTGGGTTTTAGCCTATGCGATTATTGCCTTGGCAGGCCTGCACGGATTGGCCGCCCTATGGCACCATTTYATCAAACGSGACCGCGTTTTACTACGCATGATTGCGCCGCTTAAAAATACGGATAAATAACAAAATCACATCTTTGTAAGGAAAATACGATGATATTTAAAACACTTCTAACATCAGCCGCTTTGGCGCTGAGCATTGGCACGGCTTCTTTGGCGGCCAGCTATAATATCGACACTGACGGCGCACATGCGTCGATCAATTTTGAAGCCAACCACTTGGGCTTTTCTGTGCTAACGGGGCGTTTTGATACGTTTTCTGGTACCTTTGAGTTCGATGCCGAGCATCCAGAAGCAGGATCCGTCATGGTTGAAATTACGACGGATTCGGTGAATTCAAACCATGCAAAACGCGACGCACACTTGCGTAGTGGCGATTTCTTCGATGCTTCAAGCCATCCTAAAGCGACGTTTAAAAGCACATCAATCAAAGTGACGGGCGACAAAACGGCTGTGATTACAGGTGATTTGACTATCAAAGGCATCACCAAGTCTATCGACATGGATGCAACAATGATCGGTTCTGGCGATGACCCATGGGGCGGACACCGCGCTGGTTTTTCTGGCACTGCTACAATCAACTTGGGTGATTTCGACATGGGCGGCATGATTGGCCCGCTAGACGTTACATTGAACCTGCATATTGAAGGCATTCGCCAGTAACGATTGCGTCTGTTAACATCAAAGGGCTGTAAGTTGAAACGCTGTGCCGTTTTCGCTTTCAGCCCTTTTCCGAATCCTCTAACATCATCTTATTCTCAGGGCGGGGCGTAATTCCCCACCGGCGGTATAGCCCGCGAGCGCCTCTCTATGAGAGGGTCAGCAGACAAAGGTGTAATTCCTTGGCCGACAGTTATAGTCTGGATGGTAGAGAAGGATATGTATGGTGCAGGTTGCGCCATGCCTGTTCATACGCTCTGGGTCTTGTTGTTGCAGAAAGGACTTATAGCTATGACAAAACCCACAAAAATTGCCTATATCAAGGCACAATGGCACGCTGATATTGTAGATCAGTCATTAGAGGGCTTTATCGCTGAAATCGGCGATGCAGAGGTTGTCAGTTTCGACATGCCTGGCGCATTCGAGATGCCGCTACTTGCTAAAAAACTAGCCAAAACAGGCGACTATGATGCAATCGTCGTCGCTGCATTCGTGGTTGATGGTGGTATTTATCACCATGAATTCGTCTCGGCGGCTGTGGTCGATGCGTTGATGGCGGCGCAAATGGAAACCGAAGTGCCAATGTTTTCAGTTTCTTTGACACCGCATAATTTCCAAGAAACCCCTGATTTGATCGCGTTTTATAAGGCGCATTTTGTCAAAAAAGGTGCCGAAGCGGCGGGCGCAGTCCTGCAAACGCTTGAGGTTCATAACGCTTTGTAAGGCGGGTTATTTGGGCGTTAGCAAAGGGCGGATTTTTTCATCCATAATGCGTTGGGTGATCGGGCCGGGATGGCGCAATAAGACTGTGCCATTGCCATCAATTACAAAGGTTTCAGGCACGCCGTAAAGCCCCCAATCAATGCCCGTACGCCCGTTATCCGTTGCGATTTTGGCGTATGGGTTTCCCAGTTCAGCCAAGAACCGTTCGGCATTTTTTAACTGATCTTTATAGTTGATGCCGTAAACTGGGATACCCTCGCTTGCGAGTGTCACCAGATTGGGATGCTCGGCACGACAAGGTGTGCACCAACTTGCCCAGAAATTTACCAGCTTTATCCCATCTGCTTGCAAATCAGCGGCGGTGAGTTGCGGGAAATCACCAAAGGCCGTGGTGGTTAACAGCGGTGCTGTGCGTCCAATCATGGTGCTGGGCAAATTATCGGTGTCTTGACGGTTCAGGCCAAAGGCAAACAAGGCGGCAAGCCCTGCAAACATCAGTGGCGGGGCGATGAACCAGGGGGAAAATTTAGCCATTTTTATGTGCCTCCGCGCGGGCAAGCAGTTGTTTTGACTTGCGGCTTTTGACCACTGTCAGAACAATTAAAGCCGCCAAGAATACAAAGGATACGGCGTAGGCCAGCAATACTGTATCGGCATATTTTCCGAGATCAGGCATTAGCGTCCCCGTGCTTGTAGTGCCGCGACGCGGCGCGTGCGAATTTCAGTGCGGGTGCGGATTAAAACCAGCACCACAAACAGCAAGACAAAACCGATGATGCACAGCACCAGCGGAAAGTAGTAGCTGTTATCGACATGTTGTTCTTTATCTAGAGACAAGGACGCCGCTTGATGTAGACCTTGGTTCCAAAAGTTCACCGCATAGCGTGACAACAGGGCAAAAACACTGCCGATCATGCATAAAATGCTGGTCAGATCAGCGGCGGTGTCTTTGTCCTCGATCGCTTCCCACAGGGCGATATAGCCTAGGTAGAACACGCATAGGATCATGAAACTGGTCAAGCGCGGATCCCACGCCCAATAGGTTCCCCACATCGGCTTGCCCCAAATAGCGCCTGTGCCAAGGGCAATCAGCGTCATCGTCAGCCCGATGGGCGCGGTGGCTTTGGCGGCGAGTGCGGACACATGATGACGGCGTACTAACCAGATTAGGGATGCCACCAACATCATGATCCACGCGTTGATTGCCAGCAGGGCGGCAGGGACGTGTAGGAAAATGATTTTGACGGTAGAGCCTTGTTTATAGTCGTCAGCCGTGCCGAAATAGCCCCATAAGATACCCGTTATGATCGTGACGGCGGCCAACACCGAGACAGCAGGGATCAGGCGCTTGGACAGCGCCATGAATTTAACTGGATTTGCGTATTCCCAAAGTGACATATGCGCTTTTCTATATGTTTTCAGGGGCAGGGCAATGCGAGATATGTCACATGCCCGTTATTTTGATCTGTTATTTCAGGTTTGCTTTGAGGGCGAGGGCGGCGGCGAAGGGCATCAGCACAATGCTGAATAAACTCAACCCAATGAGCAGGGCAAGCGTTGCAGTGGCGTCTTGCCCGTTGATGGTTCTGGTCACGCTCAGAGCGCCAAAAATCAGGGTCGGAATATAAAGCGGCAACACCAGTAGTGACAGCAACAACCCACCGCGTTTGATCCCCACGGTAATCGCCGCGCCAAATGCGCCGATAAACGACAAAGCAGGTGTGCCGATCAGCAGGCTGACAAATAGCACGCCGTAAGCTGTGTTTGGCAGGTTCAAAAGATAGCCCAACGGCACGGCGGCAAGGGTCAGCGGCAGACCCGTTGTGACCCAATGCGCGGCGGCTTTGGCCGCAGTAATGCCCGACAGGGGCAGGGGTGAGGTCGCTAGTGTGTCAAGAGTGCCGTCCTCCATATCAAGCTGGAAAATACGGTCGAGTGACAACAGACAGGCCAGCAAAGCACCGATCCACAAAATGCCAGGGGCGACGCTTGCCAATAGGGCGCGCTCGGCACCGATGCCAAAAGGCACAAACATCACCACGATCAGGAAAAATGCCAGTGCCAGCCCGAACCCGCCACCTGATCTGATGCCCAGTTGAATATCTCGCAAGAACAGCGCGCGCATTAGTAATCGCCTTCTAGAAACGGCGATGTGTCTTGGACGGTCGCACCAAATTGCGCGATGTCTAGGGCGGTGGCGTGCGGGATGTCCAAATCCAGATGGGTTGAGAGGATCACAATACCGCCCGCCGCGATATGGTCACGGATTTTGGCGGTGATACGGTCGCGGTTTTCTGCATCTAGTGAGGTCGTGGGTTCATCCATGATCCAGATTTTGCGCTCTGAGATGGACAGTCGCGCCAGCCCAACGCGGCGTTTTTGTCCTGCTGAAAGTGTCGCCACAGGACGATCCGCGAATGAACCTAGATCATAGTCGGCAATGACCTGATCAACACAATGGGTGTCATAAACCCCCGCCCAAAACGCCAGATTTTCTCGCGCGGTCAATTGCAATTTAAGCGCGTCTTGATGACCTGAATAGGCCATCTGATCGGCATCTAGGATCAATTCCCCCGCCGCAAGCGGTGCCAGCCCCGCCAAAACCCGCAAAAGCGTCGATTTTCCCGCGCCATTAGCACCGCGCAGGATCAAACAATCGCCTGCGTCCAAGGTGAATGAGACGTCTTGTAAGATCATACGATCGCCGCGCGCGCAGGCTAGGTTTGTGGCTTTAACTGTCATGGGTTTGTGGATAAACTAAGCGGTAGAAATATGGAAGCGTTGCATTTCAGGGGCGGTATCATGATGTACTTATATATGTTCGTAGCTATTCAGATCATGGCAACCCTTGGCGCGATTGCGGCGTACCGCACACAAGATACACGCTGGCCGTTCATCATCGGGTTCAACACAATGCTGCCCGTTACCTGCATCATTCTATATCACGCCGACGGTGTGGCTTGGCGTCATCTGATGCTGCTTGGCTTTGTCGGGATTTATCTGGCGCGGATGAACTGGGTCTTGCTGTTCTGGTTCGCCAACACAGGGGCTGCGAAACTAAAGGGTCAGATGTCGCGCAAAGAGCTGTTGGGCTTGCCTGTCATCGTGGCGAATACTTTTGGTTGGCTCTATTGTTTACCGTTTTTATGGACGGCAACACGCACGGGCGGTTTTGATCTGTTCGACGGGTTGGCGCTGGGGTCTTATATCATTGGCACGGTGTTTCATTTCGGGGCTGATTACCAGAAACGACGGTTTAAGTCGAACCCTGCGAACAAAGGTCAGTTGATTACATCTGGGTTCTGGGGGCTGTCGCGCCATCCGAATTATTTCGGTGATTTCTTAATATATTTAGGCTTTGCCCTATCGAGCGGGGCTATCTGGGGGCTGGCCGCGCCGATTGCCAATGTGGCGCAATACTGGCTGGATGCAATCCCGAAAAATGAACGCCAAGCGGCACAGAAATACTCTGAGCGCTGGATCAATTATGCCGCGCGGGTCAAATGCTTTATCCCCTTTGTGCTGTGATCACCGTGCGCCGCCTTAACACTATCCTAACCCTGACAGCTGTATAACACCCCAGACGTCAAAAAGTGGTTAACGGGTTTTTAGGGGCTGTAACGGGCCGATGGAAATCACCAAAACCTACAGTAGGATCAGGTGCAGGGCGATCAACCCTGTCAGGCAAAATACCGCAAACGGTGGCGCCACCTTTTACATTATATCAATAAACAGCAAACACCTTGCCGCCAAACAATGGTCGCAGGGCAAAAGCCGTGTGATTCAGCGAGGAAACTAAACCAGTAAACTAGTTTAGTTTTTTAAAGGCACAACGCCGCTGAAAATCCTTACATCGTTATTTATTTCTGTGCAAAAGTCAGTTACAATCCAGCTCACCATCGGGTTAGCGGTGCAGGGCGTCGGAAACATCTTGCAAGCTAAGCTCTCTTGGTATACTATTGCATACAGCAAGCTTGTACCGGCCCGCTAAAATCATCTGCGACTGGCACAAGTTACATCTAACACTTAATGCGTCGGGATCATCATGGCTTTGTATACAGACTATTTAAACGAGATTGAAACACGAAAAGGTCAAGGCTTAGCCCCTAAACCTATCGAAGATAACGCTCTTACAAATGAGATCATCGCCCAAATAAAAGATCCTAAGAATGAGCACAGAGAAGCGTCTCTGAAGTTCTTTATCTATAACACCTTGCCTGGTACAACCAGCGCTGCGGGTGCAAAAGCTGCGTTTCTAAAAGACATCATCCTAGGCGATGCTGTGATCGAAGAAATTTCTGTAACCTTTGCCTTTGAACTTCTGTCGCACATGAAGGGTGGCCCATCTGTTGATGTACTGCTTGATTTGGCGCTGGGTGATGACGCGTCAATCGCGCCAAAAGCAGCTGAGGTCCTAAAGACCCAAGTATTCCTTTATGAAGCCGATCTAGAGCGTCTTAAAACGGCTTTCACCGACGGAAATGCAGTTTCTAAAGATATTCTGGAAAGCTATGCCAAGGCCGAATTCTTCACAAAACTTCCCGAGATTGATGAAGAAATTAAGGTTGTGACCTATATCGCTGGCATCGGGGATATTTCTACCGATTTGCTGTCGCCTGGTAACCAAGCCCACTCTCGTGCGGACCGTGAATTGCACGGCAAATGCATGATTACCCCTAAAGCACAGGCTGAAATTCAAGACTTGCAAAAACAACACCCTGACGCACGGGTGATGTTGATCGCTGAAAAAGGTACGATGGGCGTTGGCTCATCTCGGATGTCTGG
>NVSA01000080.1 GCA_002401045.1 Paracoccaceae bacterium | reverse complement strand
GCCCTTGCAGGCTTTCATCGGTGGCCTCTTCCAAACCCGCCGTATCAATAACTGTAAAGTGCAGGCCCCGTAAATTGGCATCGCCTTCACGAATATCACGTGTCACGCCGGGTTGGTCATCAACCAACGCCAAGCGTCTACCGACCAATCTGTTGAACAGGGTCGATTTTCCCACATTGGGGCGTCCCACGATTGCGAGTGTAAAACTCATCTGGATAGCTTTCTGTCAGCGCCAAAGGCGCGGTGTTATCTAAAGGCTTGGATTTGACCGTTTCCAGACAGAATGTAAAGGGTGCCATTTACAATAGCGGGTTGCGATGCAGCCCCGCCCGAAATAGCAACCGTGCTGATCAAGGCCCCACTTGAAGGGCTAAAGCTGCGGATCAACCCGTCTGTGCTAGCAACGATCAAACGATTGCCTGCCAGAACAGGGCCATAATGCACATGTGCCGCACGACGGCGTTTACCGTCTTTCAGATAGCCTGGCAAAGACGTCGACCAAAGTTCGGCACCTGTCGCGGCATTCACCCGTTTTAAGTCAAAATTATCGGTCACTACAAAAACAGAACCGCCAGCAACCCAGACAGGGCCATAAGCACCGTCATTTGCTGTCCAGTTCCGCGTGCCTGTTTCGCGGTCGATAGAAATCATCCGTCCCGCTTGGTTGGCCGCATAAACTGTTTTGCCAACGATCACAGGATCACCTGAAATCGCACCGACAAAACCGCGTGCAATTCCCTTGCGTCCGCCTGTCAGTGCCGCACTCCAAACCCGTGTGCCCGTTTTGGTATCGACACCGATCAATTCACCCGATGCAAAAGGTACAACCGCAAAGCCAGATGTCGCGGCAGGCGCACCCGCCCCTGTTAGTCCCGTAGAACTACCGCCACTTTGCAACTGCCACGCAATGCGGCCATTGGCTAAGTTCAGCGCCACAGCTTTATTGTCCAAAGACACAGCAATCGCGATATTATCAATCACAACAGGTGCAGCTGAAATCGCCGCCGCCATACGGTGACGCCATTTAATACCGCCCGTTGCGGGATCAATTGCCAAAACTTCACCAAAGCCTGTGGTCACAACCAAAAGCCCTGCGCCATATGCCAATCCACCGCCAGAGGCCGTGCCAGCTTTATCCCAAATTGGCGTAAGATCTGTTGACCACGCCAAAGCACCCGCCGTTGAAAAGGCTTTCAGCCCTGCGGTGCTGTCCAATGTAATAATACGACCGCCAACCACAATCGGGTCAGCGCTGAGTTTATTCTTTTTACCGTTACCAGAACCGATGTTCTGCGCCCAAACACGCGTCAAAGCACTGCCCAGCGCAGGATTGCCAACGCCGTGTGATGCCGCGCCGTTTTTATGGCTCCAAGTCGCGTAATTTTGGGTTGCTGGCAAAGAAATTTGCGGAACAGTTGTCGCTTTAGCAACAGCTTCTAGGTCAGGGCGCAAATCTTCGCGAGCACCTGCTAATATTTCTTCACGTTTCGAACATGCACTCAACGCAAGGGCTGCAACCGCGACCCACAGAAAAGTTTTTGGCAACTGCCCTACTATAGTCATCTGCTTATACCCCATTACATGCCCGTCCTATTCTTAATGCTTAACGATTGTGCAGACTAATTACCAGAAAGCAACTGTGTCTGTGCGGGCGGCGTGCCACCCAATGAGATCAACAATTGCAAAGCCCGCTGACGCACCGTTTGTGTCACGCCTGCTTCTGCCARAAGCGCCTCTAATTGCGCCACTGCCGCGTCTTTATTGCCGCTATCCAGTTCTGCCACAACGATTTGCTCCAACGCCAAAGGACGCATGGTACTATTGGTGCTGGCAAGGGCTTCAAGGGCAGATTTACGCGCCTCTAGCTCCATATCCTTACCGTGCAAAACCAAAGCTTTGAACTGGGCGATATCTTTATAAACGCTCTGCGCATCAGGATCGGCGATAATTTGTTCGAGCACGGCAATAGCGCCCGCTTTATCGTCTGCATCTGCCAACAAAGCCGCTTTTTGCATCAATATAACAGGTGTCGCATCGCCTGCATCRAYAAKKNTCWCNTMAWNGTKCNTNGAYAMTTKYNNGGCTTTATCTTCTAATGCCAAGGCCGCTATGATTGCATCACCACGCGCTTGCGCCATAGAGGCCGATTTTGATTTTGACCATTCAGAATAAGCAGCACCGCCGACGACCAGAACAATCAACAGGCCTAAAATCCAGCCGTATTTCTTGGCGTAGCCATACAGTTGATCCTTGCGAACCTCTTCGGTGACTTCCTCGATAAAACTGTCTGTCTCGCTCATTGCGWCCCTCATTTAACTTTTCGCGGACACTACCGCGAATTGGCGTATGTTGCCAAGCTAGATTAGCTTTTTTCTTTGGCTTTATACGTATGCTCATCAGCAGGAAAGGAACGATCACGTACCTCAGCCGCATAGCGTGCAATCGCATCGCGCATCATAGCTTCCATATTGCCGTATCTTTTCACAAAGGTCGGCACCCGTGGGAAYARRCCAACCATGTCTTCAAACACCAAAATCTGCCCATCACATTCAGCAGATGCGCCAATACCAATCGTCGGGATCGCCACCGCTTTGGTGATTTTATTTGCCAAACCTAGCGCCACACCCTCAACAACAACCGCGAATGCCCCTGCCGCTTCAACGGCGCGGGCATCTTCGATCACCCCGTCAAACTGGTCTTGTTCGCGTACCGCTTTAAATCCACCCGCCGTATTCATCTGCTGTGGCATTAAACCGATATGTGCCATCACAGGGATACCGCGTGCAGATAGATACTTGATTGTACCCGCCATTTCAGTGCCGCCTTCTAGCTTAATCGCGGTACAGCCTGTTTCTTTGATAATCCGTGAGGCATTGCGAAACGCCATCTCTGGGCTTTCTTCAAAACTGCCAAAAGGCATATCAACCACAACAAGCGCTTTTTGCGCCCCGCGCATCACCGCTTGGCCGTGCATAATCATATGCTCCATCGTGACGCCCAATGTGTTTGGCATCCCGTGAATAACCATGCCCAAGCTGTCGCCAACCAGGATCATATCCGCCTGCTCATCAACCAAATGCGCCACATGCGCAGTATAAGCAGTCAAACACACCAACGGTTCTTGGCCTTTACGCGCTGCAAACGCAGGCACCGTCATTTTCTTTTTCTTGGCAAAGTTCTGCGAAACTTGATCGAGATCCGTTTCCGCAAGTTTTTTGGGCAATGTATTTGTGGTGGACATAAGCGCCCTCCTTTGTTGTATATTCAGGTCTGTATGACGTATTACTAGTCATGCTTGGCGCATTTTTAAGCGATTGTCACGTCCAAGTCACCATGATTAGGCCAAGTAATAAAAGGCAGTGTTAAAGAAAGTCTACTTGCCACTTTTTAAACCTGCCAGTAGGCTCCGCGAGCCTATGTGTTTTACGGCTTTTATCTCTGGAGATTTTTATGCGGCCCATCCCTATTATTTTAGCCCTATTAGTTTGTGTAGGAATTACATTTTTTGTTGTAAAGGGCGGCAATACGTCTGCGCCTATTGATGAAAGCGAACGGGCCAAAATCGAAACCGTCGAATTCCCCCCTGTTTCAGTCTTAGCACAAAAATCCGTTTCACAACCTGTCACAAACGGCATTGTGTTGCGCGGCCAAACCGAAGCCTWTCGCCAAATTGATGTACGGGCTGAAACATCAGGTAAAGTTATCTCGCAACCGCTTCGTAAAGGRTCGTTGGTACAACAGGGTACGTTACTTTGTGAACTGGAAGTCGGCACCAAACAGGCCGCACTCGCCGAAGCAAATGCACGCCTGCTAGAAGCTAAGGCAAACAATAAAGGCTCCGACAGTCTCGTTGCAAAAGGCATTATTTCTGAAACTGCCGCCATTTCRCGCGAAGCCGCTCTGGAAGCCGCCCAAGCCAATTATGATCGCGCACAGCGCACATTGGACAATCTGAAAATCAAAGCACCGTTTTCTGGACTGCTGGAAACAGACACCGCAGAATTCGGCACATTCTTACAACAAGGTACKACTTGYAGCACTGTTTTGGAACTGAACCCAATGAAGCTGGTCGGATACGCAACCGAGCAACAAGTAAACCGCGTTTCAGTGGGTGCCCCTGCAGGGGCAAAGCTTTTGTCTGGTCGCCAAGTCCAAGGCAACGTGACATTCGTGTCACGCCGCGCCGATGACCTGACCAAAACCTTCCGCGTGGAAATCACCATCCCGAACGACGACGGGTCTTTGCGCCACGGATCAACAGCCGATATTTTCATCGCCTTGCTCGGTCAAAAAGGCCACCTATTGCCGCAATCTGCTTTAACCCTAAACAGCGAAGGCACATTAGGTCTGCGCGCGGCTGTCAATAATAAAGCCAAGTTCTACCCCGTTGAGATTATTCGCGATGCAAAAGAAGGCGTCTGGGTATCAGGCTTGCCTGACACATTAGACGTGATCGTTGTTGGTCAAGAATATGTCACGGACGGGCGCGACGTAAAAGTCACCCTTAAGCAAGGAAACTAGAGCATGATCGGTATCGTTGATTGGGCATCATCCCGCGCAAGGATGATCCTAGCGTTCATTCTGATTTCACTCTCCGCAGGCTGGTTAGCCTATGTCGGTCTGCCCAAAGAGGGCGAACCCGACATCGACATTCCCTTCTTGTTTGTCTCGGTTCCCTTCCCTGGGATTTCGGCCACCGACAGCGAAAAGCTGATCGTTAAACCGCTGGAAAACAAGCTTAAGGAAATTGAAGGTCTCAAAACCATGCAATCCACCGCCGCCGAAAACTATGGCGGTGTCGGGCTGGAATTTGAATTTGGCTGGGACAAAGATGCGGTCATCGCCGAAGTACGTGACAAAGTCAGTCAGGCCGAATCTAAATTCCCTGATGGCTACGAGCAATATACCATTAGCGAAGTGAACTTTTCACAGTTCCCGATCATCGTTGTATCCTTATCAGGCGAAGTCCCTGAACGCACATTGTTGCGTGTTGCCAAAGAACTGCAAACCGAACTCGAAGGTTTGACACCTGTCCTAGAAGCTGGCCTTGCAGGACACCGCAATGAAATGCTGGAAGTCTTGATCGACCCGTTGAAACTTGAGGCCTACAATGTCACCGCAGGCGAATTGCTGACCGTTGTGCGCAACAACAACCAACTGATTGCCGCAGGCGAAGTCGAAAGCGACAACGGGTCTTTTGCGGTGAAAATCCCGTCTTCTTTTGACGAACCCCAAGACGTCTACAGCCTGCCTGTCAAAGTGAACGGCGATAGTGTTATCACGCTGGGCGATTTGGCTGAAATCCGTCTGACATTCGAAGACCGCACAGGTACTGCRCGCTATAACGGCGAGCCGACYGTGGCCTTGCAAATYGTYAAACGCAAAGGCGCAAACCACATTGAAACCGCCCAACTGGTGCGCGACACAGTCGCCAAAGAGATGGAATCTTGGCCCAAAGAACTGGTTCAAGCCATTCGGGTAGATTTCACATTGGATCAATCCAAGCAAGTTGGCAGTATGATCAGCCAGCTTGAAGGCTCGGTTCTAACCGCGATTTTACTGGTGATGATCGTCGTGCTCGGTGCCCTTGGTATCCGTTCGGCCTTACTGGTTGGCTTTGCGATCCCGACATCATTCTTGTTGTCCTTTGCCTTTATGGCCATTGCAGGTCTGTCGATTTCAAACATCGTRATGTTTGGCCTGATCTTGGCCGTCGGCATGTTGGTTGATGGKGCGATTGTTGTCGTTGAATACGCCGATAAACGYATCMRCGAAGGTGTMGGMCCSATGCAGGCCTATGTCGCTGCCGCGCAACGGATGTTCTGGCCAATCGTGTCGTCWACKGCSACCACRCTTTGTGCCTTTATGCCGATGCTATTTTGGCCAGGCGTCGTGGGACAATTCATGGGCAACCTGCCCGTCACATTGATCTACGTTTTGTCAGCCTCATTGTTGGTTGCCCTTGTCTATCTGCCCGTTGTGGGCGGTGTTGCAGGGCGCTTGACCCGCACATTAGMAGACATTGCCGATTTTTTGCGTAACAATTTCAACATCACAATACGTCTTGGYCTGTTTGCCTTTATGGCGGTTSTGATGATTGGCTCGGTTATGATGTTCATCCAAGGGATCCGCATCACGGCAATCTTATTCGTTCTGAGCTGTTTTGCGCTTTCTGCTATTGGCACGTCTTTACGCCCAAAGCACGAGCAACAAGTTCGCGACCCCAGCGTGCGGACAAAATTCGGGCGTTTTATCAAAGGCATTGTCGACAATCCCATTATGCCCGTGGCAGTTATTGTCTTTACAATCCTTTTCGTCACGGGGACCTTTAAGGTGTTCCAGACTTACGGCAATGGCTTTGAATTTTTCGTCGAAAGTGAACCTGAAAACGGCATCGTTTATGTCCGTGCCCGTGGCAACCTATCCTTGACCGAAAAAGACCTACTGGTACGTCAGGTTGAAGAAAAAATCCTGAGCATACGCGGTGTAGCATCGGTGTTTTCCTTTGCGGGTAAAGGCGGGCTAAACCAGAATACAGGCGGTGCCCAAGCCCCGCTAGACACCGTTGGTCAAATCCAGTTTGAACTAGAAGACTGGCAAATTCGCGGTACAGGTACAGGCAAAGCCATTCTGGAAGAAATCAGCGCAGTTTTAGTCGACACCCCAGGTATTCGAGCCGAAATATTAGTCCAAGATCGTGGCCCTGCCAGCGGTAAACCCCTGCATCTGCGCCTTACGGGCGACAACTGGCAAAACTTGCAAGATGCCACGGCAATTGCACGGGAAAAATTCAACGGATGGGGCGGCCTGAAAGACATCGAAGACACCCGCCCCTTGCCCGGCATTGATTGGCAAATCAACGTCGACGTCGAAGAAGCAGGGCGCTACGGCGCGGATGTGGCAACCGTGGGTGCCATGGTGCAACTAATCACGCGTGGCCTCTTGCTCGACACCATGCGCGTTGATAGTTCCGAAGAAGAAATCGACATTCGTGTACGGGTGCCTGAAAAGGATCGCTTGTTGTCTACATTGGATACATTGCGGGTGCGTACCGCCAATGGCCTGATCCCGATGTCAAATTTCATCAGCCGCAAACCCGTCAAAAAACTGGGTCAAATCAACCGCATCGACGGTGTGCGTTACTTTGATGTAAAGGCCGATGTGCTTGAAGGGGTGAACGCCACCGACGAAATCACTGAAATGACCAAATGGTTGGAAAATGACAGTCCCTTCCCCGCAGGTATTGATTGGGAATGGACGGGCGATCAAGACGACCAAAAGAAAAGCCAAGAGTTCTTAAGCAAAGCATTCATCGGCGCATTAGGATTGATGTTTGTGATCTTGCTGGCACAGTTCAACAGCTTTTATAACTCAATGCTGGTTCTGTTGGCGGTGATCTTATCGACCACAGGTGTGCTGATCGGAATGCTGGTCATGGGACAAGCCTTTTCGGTTATTATGACAGGTACAGGCATCGTGGCGCTTGCAGGGATTGTGGTGAACAACAACATTGTGTTGATCGACACCTACCAAGAATATTCCCGCCGTATGCCAAAACTTGAAGCGATCATTCGCACCACCGAGGCCCGTATCCGCCCTGTGTTGCTGACAACCATCACAACCATGGCAGGTCTGGCACCGATGATGGTCGGGCTGTCTATCGACTTTGCCAATGGCGGCTACAGCCTGAACGCGCCGACCGCGTTGTGGTGGAAACAGCTGGCAACGGCGGTGGTGTTTGGCCTTGGGATTGCAACGGTTCTAACCTTGATCCTAACCCCTGCCCTGCTGGCATTGCGCATCTGGATCATGGCTGGCCTGCGCCACTTGATTGACCGTTTGCAAAAGCGTGGCACAGACAAGCCCGTCAAAGGCGTGCGCGAAATCGCCATGGCTGACATCGCAAAATAACCCCATCAGCGTACGCAGGGCTTACCAAACCGTAAGCCTTGCGTATGTATAACATTCCTGAGCTCATAAACGTGGTTATTGGATTTAGACCTGACCAGCATGTCAGGTACCTAAATCACCAAAGGATCACCGGTCGAACCAAAGGTACAAAGCTAACAACTTTGTTCAGCACATAACCGCAACGGCGGGCCTGCCTTTTTATCAATCGACACAAGACATACGCTTTGCAACGCGAACCCAGCAGGGTCTCGCGGCAAAGTGGTTTGATGTTTTTGAGAGTGTAGTTTACTCGTTGGATGCGGCCTAAGATGATGCTGGGGGAATTGCTTTCGCGGTTCCCTGAGCCAATAAACAGCATCTAGTCTATCTAAGTCTCCCATAGAGACAACTTCATGTTCTTTTCTGAAGCCTTCTAAGTTGCCTTTTTTTGGGAGGGAGCTATTTAAGGCTAGTCATCGTCAATAGGCTCGTTAGCGGCAATGTAAGATGCTGTCTGAACAAGATCATACATTATAAAGATATTATGCAAAATGCTGGTAAGAGCAAAACTGAATAATATGCTTGTCGCAATATTATTTTCAGAAAAAGTGGGAACCAAAAAAGAAATTACGAAAGCCGCAACCAAGGAGGCAATCAACATAAATGCTGAGGTGTTTATAGATTGCCGTGGCACTTCAAATACTCTTAGCTTGTTAGCTCTCTCGATCCTTGTGTACTCATTGTGAATTTGAACCACAGTCAAAATACTAACTGTAACGACAACGGCTAGGAAATTAACATACTCATGCTTTACAAATTCTATAAGAAATACATTTTGAGATAGGATAATCGGTCTAATAACGGACACAGTTACTAGTGATATAAATACAAGTATTACACTAATTGATGGTATCGTTTTCATCGTAAGAGTATATTCCGAAGCCTATCTAAGAGTCCAGTTTTTTCACCCTCAGACGCCCCAAATTCATCATCTAGCTCAACTGTTCTGCCACTCTTATCTGTTGAATATACATGCGTACCATGTGATTTTGCTGAAACACCACCTGAACCGCCCTCTGTTCTTTTAACATGATCTCTGACCATATCATTATCTAAGTTCAATCCATCATTGTTAGTATAAGTTTCTTGAAGCCGCTGCCCCTTGACAGTCTTCAGCCTATCCATCGCTTTTTCAGTTGCGCTCAGGCTGTCTTTAACTGGGTTAGGCATCACCATGTCAAAAGTTAGAGATGTTATTTCCGATCCGAAACTTTCAACTGCCTGCCAAAAACTTTCCTTGTTTGGCAACTCAAATACATGAATTTCGTATGAATTTCTGGGCGAAATACTGTTAATATGGCTCGCTATATCTTGGATTAACGTTTTAGGGTTTTGAGCGACGGCCCTATTCAGTTCCACCCCAACAACTTGCTCATCATCACCAAGGTTGAAATAAACATTCGCCAATTCCCATTCACTGATGTTCTCCATTGTAAACGGATTTGATTCATCGAAGTGGCCTGATATTGTTCTCTTCCGTGCAACAATAGCTGCGATTGCAGTTTCGTCCGCGACTATTGGCTTGAATAACAAGTTGATGTTAGATCTGGGCTCATATTCAAACCCGCCCTCCATTAAGTACGACATTAAAAAATCAGTGCGACTGGGGACTGGCTGCTCTGGTTCAATAAGCGTTAATAAATCTTCGTGGAATTCCTTCTTGGACAGCGACAACCG
>NVSA01000079.1 GCA_002401045.1 Paracoccaceae bacterium | reverse complement strand
CGCCTCTGCTCAGGCTGTGAGATGGATCTCAGATGGATCAGGCGAGTTCGAGGTCTCTGATGCTGAGAATGTCCCCTTCTCAAGAGGAACTCAGATCAACGGGGCGCAAATTGACCCTGGCATTCAGATTTTATCTGGCCATGTCGTGTTCTTGATTATTCTTGTCTTGCGTCCGCAAGGTCTCTTTCCAAAACATAAAGGCTAGCGCTATGAACAAAGCAAACTTGGCGCGGTTAGCGCTGTGCATCGCGGTTGTTGGACCGCTTTTGTTAGGCCCGTTCTGGGCAGATCGCGGAACGATCCGTTTGTTGATTGAAATATTCTATTTCCTTGCCTTGGCGCAGTTATGGAATTTACTGGCGGGCTATTCTGGTTTGATTTCTGTCGGACAACAGGCATTCGTTGGTTTGGGCGGGTATTTTTGTTTCTCATTGGCAATGTTCGCGGGTATTCCGATCGTATGGTCGCTGGCTTTGGCGGGTGTGCTGACAGCCTTTATTGCGCTGCCAACCGCGCTTGTGGCGTTTCGGTTGTCGGGGCCTTATTTTGCCATTGGGACATGGGTGATTGCCGAAGTTTTCCGCCTTGGCTTTGCACAAGTGAGCGCCCTTGGCGGCGGGTCTGGTATTTCGCTGCCCGTGGGATTAGTGCGTGCCATGGCGGCGAATAAAACGGCGCGTGAAAGTCTGGTCTACTGGATCGCTTTGGGCATTATGTTGACGGTGGTCTTTGGCATTTGGCTGTTGATGCGGTCACGGATCGGGCTGGGTCTAAGTGCGATGCGCGACAATGAAGAAGCGGCGATTAGCGTTGGGGTGCAAACAGGGCGGTTAAAACTGATCGTCTATGTCGCGACGGCTGGTATGACGGGGCTGATCGGAGCACTCATCTTTTTGCAAAAACTGCGCATCACACCAGAGGCCGCATTTAGTGTAAATGATTGGTCGGTGCTGGTGATCTTTATCGTGGTGATTGGCGGCATTGGTGCCCTTGAAGGGCCTATTCTGGGCTGTATCTTATTCTTTGTCTTACGTGAGTTTTTATCGGACTTAGGCGCATGGTATATGATTATTCTGGGGCTAATTTCGGTGGCAATCATGTTGATTGAGCCACGCGGAATTTGGGGCATTATTACAGCGCGTATTCCGCTGACACTGTTTCCTGTTGCACGTAAATCAGAGTGATTGCTCTTTTTGGGAAGTGTACCGCAACTTTGTGGCGGGTTCTTTCGATCAGAAATAGGCTGTCTTATTTGCGTTCAATACTGATAACTTCGTTCGGTGTGTCAATTTGGAGATTCGGTTGGCTTTACCTTGTGTAACTTTATTGGCTGGATCAATCGTTTTAGCTCCTCAAGCTCTTGCACAATAAATTTGGCAAAACCCTTTGTCGCTGGGGAGGGTGGAGAAAGCGTTGAGGTTAAAAGCCCAAGCGTACGTTGAGGTTGCGGTATATCGAGTGGTATGACTGATAGCTTCATGGTGTCTCGAAGCGAAAAAACAACACTTTCTGGCAGAATTGCCAAAGCATCCGATGCAAAGAGGTATTTACAGACACTCATTAAGGACCCTCCTGAATATCTGATTGCTACTTCGCTGATACCAAGCGTTAGTAGTATTGAATGCAAGTCGAACAGTAACGGCGATCCTGGCAAAGGTGCGATCCATGGATAATCAACAACGTCTTTCGTTGTAATTTGTGATTTGGTAAGTAATGGATGGCGCGGGCGGGCCGCTACAACATTACGTGCAGGTAAAAATGGTTGAAACCGAATGCCATCTCCAGCCTCGGAAAGTCCCAATGGCGCAATGGCTATATCGATTTGGTCTGCTTCAATTTGTACAATCAGATCTTCAAGGTTTCCATAGGATTGATCGACGCGGAGTTCGGGGCGTTTAGTCTGATAATCAGCAATGACGTTGGCGATGAGCGCATCCATGAAAAAGGGCAAACCACCAATTCGGATGCTACCAGAATCTCCTGATCTATAGCTCTGAACAGTCTCTGCAGCTTTATGCGATGCCGCAAGTATCACGCGCCCATGTTTGGCAATTTGCACACCAAGCGGTGTTGGCACCAGTGGTCGCTTCCCTTTAATGAACAATGGCTCACCGAGGCGACGTTCCAATATCGTAATTGTACGCGAAAGGGCGGGTTGAGAAATGCCCAAATTCGCCGCGGCTTCTGTAACGCCGCCATACATGACCACTGCAGCAATTTGGGCTAAATGTCGTTCATCTATTTTCATAACAATTTGGTATATAAACTAAGAAACTATTTATCCAAGGCCTAAAGTAAAAAGACTAGGGTTAAGACGAGGAGCAGGGAGAGACACTAAATCAAAGTACCAAATTGGCACCAATATGGAGAGCCGATTGAAAAAATTATGAAAAATTAAGCCAATAAGAGGAGGATACCAATGGCATTTTTTGATGGATACCACCATTTGACGTTAAGCGTTGATGGGGCTCAAGAGGATAATGACTTCTATACCAAGACACTTGGAATGAAGACTGTAAAGAAGACGGTGTTGTTTGATGGTACAATGCCAGTATACCATCTCTATTACGGAAATGAGACCGGTGACCCATCGACCATTATCACGACTTTCCCTTACCGAAAGTTAGGAATTTATGGTAAACGCGGCACAAATCAATCCAAGATTATCCAGCTTTCTATCCCTAAAGGCAGTGCCGATTTTTGGGTGAACCGTTTGGGAGATGAAGGTTTTAAAGCTGCAAAAATTGATCGTTTTGCAAGAACCCGCGTGGCTGTTGAACATCCTTGTGGCATTCCACATGAGTTGGTCGAAACCACCGCTGCAAACGATGATCGGCGGCCAATCGTTTCTGCCGGTGTCGGAGCAGATCAAGGTATCAAAGGTATCTACGGTGTGGCGATCTCTGTTTTTGACAAAACCTCGATGGATGATTTCTTAACCGTTGGATTTGGCATGACTGGCCAAGGTGAAGACGGGAATGCATTGAAATTTAATTTGCCTACATCTGGCCCTGGTAGTGTTGTCGAAATTTTACATGAACCCAACCTCCCACAGGGTACATGGACGCTTTCGGGTGGCACAATCCACCATATGGCTTTTAACACAAGAACCGAAGAAAATCAGATGGCCTTAAAGGCGCATTTAGAAGGTTTAGGGTTCACTGACGTATCAGATCAAAAAGACCGTAATTACTTTAAGTCTTGCTATGTCCGCTCACCAGGTGGTGCGTTGTTCGAGCTTGCTTTCTCTTATGGCAAAGGTTGGGCAAAAGATGAGTCCCCTGATGCACTGGGTCAGATTCTGCAATTCCCCGAGTGGTTTGAAGATCGCCGTGAAGAAATGGAAGCCGGGCTTGAAAGTTTCAAGTGGTAATTTGAAAACAATATTGTAGCAAGCAAAATGGAGAGTATCGTGACATCATCACCCTATGCAGAAACGACAGTAACCGTAGGTGTAGAAGCAGAGACTGCGCAAGTTGTATGTGTGTTTGTGCATGGTCGGACGCAGTCCCCTGCTGAAATGATTGAGCAAGTTATTCGCCATCTTGATGCCCCTACAACCCATTTTGTTTTACCTAAATCCGATGGCGCGGCGTGGTATAATGCCCGCGCCATCGATCCGCTTACTGCCGAGGCGCGCACAGAAATGGACGCTTCTTTGGACATACTTGCCCAAACAATTGCGATAGCTTGCGCACAAAGCCCACAAGCTCGATTGGTTTTGGCCGGGTTTTCTCAGGGTGCTTGCCTGATCATTGAATACATGATGCGGTGCGGCCCATGGGATGGCGCTGCGTGCCTTTTCACTGGTTGCCGTGTTGGCGTTGCCACTGATGATCGCCCAATTGCGGCTCTACTCAATATGCCAATCTATGCATCGAACGGTAATACAGACCCGTGGATTCCAGCCGCAAATTATATGGAAATGTGCCTAACCTTGATGGAAAGCGGTGCCCGTTTGCGCACGGATGTTTTTCCAGGGCGTGAGCATGGTACGAGCCCCACTGAATGTCAGGCGCTTAATAGTATGTTGATGGAAGTTGCTGCGGGTTTTTCTATCTTTGACAACTTTGAGGAGGCGTAATGACTTTGCTGCCTGAATTTACGTTTTCCGGACTAACGACGCGTGTTCTATTTGGCTCTGGAACACTGGGTGCCGTGGCAGATGAAATTACACGGCTAGGGTGTAAAAAGGCGATGATTTTATCTACTGATTTTCAGGCGGATGAGGCTGATGCTTTAGCTGGTACACTTGGTCAAATGGTTGCTGGTCAGTTCACTGAAGCTGCGATGCACACACCTGTTGAGGTCACKGACAAGGCACTTGWWGTGTTCAAGTCGTCAGGGGCTGACTGCATTGTCGCGCTTGGTGGCGGTTCAACGATTGGGCTTGGCAAGGCTATCGCTACGCGTACAGGTGTCGATCAAATCGCAATCCCGACYACTTATGCCGGATCGGAAATGACCGATATATTGGGTGAAACTAAAGCTGGTTATAAAACCACTCGCCGAGATCCATCGATCCGTCCAGAGACCGTCATTTATGATGTTGATTTGACGCTAAACCTTCCAGTTCCAATGACAATGACCTCGGCGCTTAATGCCATTGCCCACTCTGTCGAAGCTTTTTATGCGCCTGATACAAACCCAATAATTAATCTGATGGGGGTGGATGCTATGCGCGCYTTCAARGCAGCATTACCTRTCCTCAAAAACGATCCGCAAAACAAAGARGCKCGCAGCCARAYACTCTAYGGCGCATGGCTGTGTTCTACCGCGCTCGGCTATGTTTCGATGGCGTTGCACCAYAAGCTTTGYCACACTTTGGGCGGCTGTTTCGATACGCCACATGCCGATACACACGCTATATTGTTGCCTCATACGACTGGCTTTAATTCGGTCGCTGTATCTGACAAGCTCGGCCCTATTGAGGAAATTTTTGGGGATACTCCTGGTGTTGGACTGTGGAATTTTGCAACGCAAATAGGTGCACCTACTAAGTTGCAAGACCTTGGCCTGACCGAGGCTGATCTTGATCGAGCCGCTGATATCGCTGTTGAAAATCCATATGAAAACCCACGCCTTTTTGATCGATCCGACATTCGGATTTTGTTGCAACAAGCTTGGGAGGGTGCGTGCCCTAATAATTAGCGCATAACGTTTTAAATTTGACTGTTTTTGGAGGAGAACCAGATGTTTACTAGACGAAAAATACTAAAAACCGCAGCGGCAAGTGGTCTGTTACTTGGTGCCAACGGGCTTGCAGCCCCCGCCATTGCGCGGGGTCGTAAAATCCGTATTGGCTATGTTAGCCCTCAGACCGGACCACTAGCTGGTATGGCAGAAGCTGATGCTTTTACCATTGATCGGGTGACTGTAAAATTGGCTGAACTTGGTATTGATGCTGAGATTTTGGTTAAAGATAGCCAGTCAAATCCAAACCGCGCCGCGGCTGTGGCACGTGAATTGATAATTGATGATGAAATCAATGTGATGGTTGTGGCTTCAACCCCAGAAAACACCAACCCAGTTTCGTCGGTTTGTGAAAACGAAGGTATCCCGCTCATTTCTACTATGGCTCCATGGCAGCCATGGTTCAYTGGGCAACAAGGAAATCCACAGTCACCTGATACGTGGCGCGAATTTGATTATGCCTATCATTTTTTCTGGGGGTTAGAAGATGTACTGGCAGCCTATACTGGCATGTGGAACCAATTAGATACGAATAAATCAATTGGGGGTCTGTTCCCAAATGATGCGGATGGCAATGCGTGGGGTGATCCTAACACWGGGTTGAAGCCAGGTCTTGACGCTGTAGGTTATAGCTTGGTGGATCCGGGTCGGTTTCATAATTTGAACGATGATTTCACCGCTCAGATTGGTGCTTTTAAACAGGCAAATTGCGAAATCGTGACAGGGGTTGTGATTCCACCAGATTTCACCACTTTTTGGAACCAAGCCAAGCAGCAAGGGTTTCAGCCAAAAGCTGTTTCCGTTGCAAAGGCAATCTTATTTCCGCAAACAGTTGAAGCTCTTGGCGAGCAGGGACATAATTTGTCTTCTGAAGTTTGGTGGTCGGCGATGCATCCGTTCCATTCTTCGCTCACTGGTGAAAGCGCGAGTGATCTAGCCGCAGGATTTACCGATTACACTGGCCGTCAGTGGACCCAACCGATCGGTTTTATCCACGCTCTGTTTGAGGTCGTAATTGATGTTATCAAACGGTCCGACGACCCAACCAACACCGATGCTGTCGCCGAGAATATTGCCGCGACTAATCTTAATACTATTGTTGGTAAGGTCGCTTGGGACGGCACCGGTATGCCGCCTTTTGCAGCCCGAAATGTTTGTAAAACCCCAGTGGTGGGCGGTCAGTGGCGCTTAAACGGGTCAGGGGGCTACGACCTTGTGATCGTTGAAAACGGTGCTGCTCCAGAAATTCCGACTGGCGGAGTGATGGAAGCTTTAGGCGCCTAGTCGTTTGAGAATGTAATATCCGGTTCCTTAAGCAAGCTCTTTGGGAGCCGGCACTGTACAACGAAAGAGAGGGAGTGTTTTGAACATTATAGAACTGAGTGGGCTCTCCAAAAGCTATGGAAAGCTCAAAGTCACTGATAACGTTTCACTGTCTGTGCCGCAAGGTCAGGCACTCGGTATTATTGGGCCGAACGGAGCGGGTAAATCGACTCTATTTAACCTCATCGCGGGAAATACTGTACCTGATGGAGGAACGATTTCTTTTTTTGGACAAAATGTTGCCCGTGCCTCTGCAAAAGAGCGTTGTCGTCTGGGGATTGGTAGGTCGTTTCAAATCCCTCAACCCTTTACCCATCTGACCACTTTTGAAAATTTGGTAGTAGCCGCTAGTTTTGGCCAGAACCGAAGCGAACGCGATGTGATAGACATTTGTGCTGACATTCTTGAGCGCACCCAACTTATCGACAAGGCAAATTTTGTATCTGGGCAATTGGGGCTTTTGGATCGCAAACGGCTGGAACTGGCGCGGGCAATGGCTACCGCACCAAAATTGTTGCTGCTCGACGAAATTGCTGGCGGTTTAACCGACGGTGAATGTCAGGCACTGATCGAAACCATCCAATCTATTCATGCGCAGGGCATAACGATAATTTGGATTGAACATGTCCTACATGCTCTCACGTCAGTCGTTGAAAGACTTCTCGTGCTTGATTTTGGGCGCGTGATCGCCAGCGGCCCTCCAGATGAAATTATGGAAAGCCGTGAGGTGAAGGAAATTTATTTAGGGGTCGATATCTGATGCCACTTTTACAAATCCAAGATTTGGTTGCGCATTATGGTGATTTTCAAGCTCTATTTGGCATCAATTTGACGCTGAATAAAGGTGAAACTATTGCAATTATTGGCGCAAATGGTGCTGGTAAAACAACGCTTATGCGGTCGATCTGCGGGCTATTGCGTAATGCGCCAGAGGCTTGCATCCTAGAAGGGCAATCCATTGGTGCGTTTGAGGCCGCTGATATCGTTACACTTGGAATCGCCATGGTTCCTGAGGGGCGACGTCTTTTTCCGTCTCTCAGTGTTGAAGAGAACCTAGTGATTGGCGCTCATGGTAGGGACACTGGCGGATACTGGAATCTTAAAACAGTCTATGACTTGTTCCCTATTTTGAAAGAAAAACGCGATGCCCCTGGCACCACACTTTCGGGTGGTCAGCAACAAATGGTGGCCATCGGGCGAGCATTAATGTCAAATCCGCGTGTCCTTTTATGTGATGAAATCAGCCTTGGACTTGCACCAGTAGTGATCCGGGATATTTATTCAGCTTTGCCACGTATCAAAGATGCGGGCGCGTCTGTCATTGTTGTTGAGCAAGATATTGGACAGGCAATGAAGGTGTCTGATCGAGTCTATTGCCTCATGGAGGGACGTGTCACACTTTCAGGTAACCCGTCGGATTTAACGCGCGACAACATCCACGCCGCCTATTTCGGAGCATCTAAATGATTTGGGTCGATACAATAGTACAAGGTATTCTGGTCGGCGGACTATATGCTCTTTTTGCCGCCGGACTTAGTCTTGTTTTTGGGATAATGCGGTTGGTAAATTTAGCGCATGGCGATTTGATTATCTGTGGTTGTTATCTCATATTATCGCTGGTCAATGTGTTGGGCTTAAACCCATTTTTAGCGACTATCCTTGCTATGCCTCTCATGTTTAGCCTTGGCTGGGCTTTGCAACGCTATGTGTTGAACCGAACGTTGGGTGACGATATATTACCACCGTTATTGGTTACTTTTGGCTTGTCTATTATCATCCAGAACGCCTTGCTGGAGGGATTTTCTCCGGATAGTCAACGGTTGCCAGCCGGCGCATTGCAAACCGCTGCTATAGATTTTGGGCCAATCACAGTCGGTGTGCTGCCGCTTTTAATACTTTTATCCGCAATTGCAGTCATCGTTGCTTTAAACCAGCTGATGTATCGTAGTCGATTAGGGCGCGCATTTCGTGCCGTGTCGGACGATCCAATTACAGCACAAATGATGGGGATAAAACCGGCAACATACTTTGCAGTCGCCACGGGTATTGCCATGATCGTTGTAACCATCGCGGCTCTGTATCTTGGCCTACGGTCAAATTTTGACCCTGCAATTGGCCCGACACGCCTAATCTACGCATTCGAAGCCGTCATCATCGGTGGTTTGGGTTCACTTTGGGGAACACTGGCTGGTGGCATAATCATTGGCGTTTCTCAGGCCATCGGCGCGGCTATTAATCCAGAATGGCAAATACTGGCTGGGCATATCGCCTTTCTAGTGATCCTTTTATTCCGCCCACGCGGACTATTTCCGAGAGCATTTGACTAATGAACACGCCAAAATATATTGTCCAAACCCAGACCAAATCATCTGCCATTAGTGCCGTGCTGATTGCGTTGCTTGTGATCGTGCTAGCGTTGGTACCGCTTTTTGCAAGCCGATCAACGCTGCAAGACCTTTTCTTCATTCTGACGATGTTATCACTTGCACAATTGTGGAACTTACTTGCCGGTTTTGGTGGGTTGGTGTCTGTTGGCCAACAAGCGTTTGTCGGGTTAGGGGCCTATATATTTTTCGGATCCGTGGCGCTCTGGGATCTGCCATTACTACCAGCTATTTTACTTGGAGGGATGGCGGCGTTGCTGCTCGCTATTCCAACTGCGTATTTTGCATTTCGCCTACAGGGGGCTTATTTCGCGATTGCCACTTGGGTTATCGCCGAGGTCACCCGACTGTCTATTTCTATGTGGAAACAGCTGGGCGGTGGAACTGGAGCTACTTTATCTCGCGATGTGCGCGGCGGAAAAATCGTGACTTGGGTTTCTGAAGCATTAGATCTACGCGTCTCTGCGGCAATGGATGTGGTGGCCTATTGGTTGGCTCTGGTGCTTACCACTGCCATTATTTTCGGCCTTTATCGCTTGCTATGTAGCCGCAATGGGTTGGCGCTTGCCGCTGTGCGTGACAATCCAGATGCTGCAACATCTGTCGGAGTCGATGCAACAGCGCTGAAATGGAAAGTGTTTTTGATTGCGGCATTTGGCACGGGTTTGGCTGGAGCCCTGATTTATCTGCAAAAAGGCCGAATTTCACCCGACGCTGCATTCAGTGTCATAGACTGGTCTGCATATGTTATTTTCATCGTTATCATTGGCGGGATTGGTACAATCGAGGGACCGATCTTGGG
>NVSA01000078.1 GCA_002401045.1 Paracoccaceae bacterium | reverse complement strand
TGAGCTTGCCAGTCCAGTCCCCTACGCGTTTAATCATCAAGATCAAGTTCTTCGACGGGTGCTAAAGGCGCGCTTGTTACTGGAGTAGCGGTTGGGGTGCGCGATAGAATGGGCTCAGCGCGCTCGATCACTTCAAAATTTTCTTCCTCTGCGGCGGTGCTGAGGATTTTTTTCTGAACGGCTTCGCTGATGCGTAATTTAACACGATCTTGGGGGTCAGTTTGCGGTGCCGGGTCTGTATAAGCTACAGCTTCTGGAGCGACTGCTCTGTTTAGCCCAAAACTTGGAAGTGATGGAAATGATAGCTTTTTGGCAGATGGTGCCGCTGCAATAGGTGCTTGTGTGTTGGTTGGTGTTGTTCCAACAAATGGTTCAGCCCGTGCAACAATGGGTTGCGTTGGTGCAAATGTTGTTTGGGGTTGGGCGGGCGCCATAGCGGCGCGTGCTTGCTGTCTTTCTTGAAACGCTGCCATGATACGCGCGAAAGCATGTACCAGACTTGCATAAGACAGAATAATTGCGACCCAAGAAAAACGATTAATTGTACGTAGTTCTGGCCCTGTGAAACCCATAACATATAGGCCGAAAGTGGCCGTAATCGCGCCTAAAATGAGCGTTAAAATAGCAATGCCAAAGCCCATGCCAAGCGGGTTGATGTCAACCAATAGGCCAAAGGCCATATCGCCAAATAGGCCGCCTAAGCCAAAGCTGTGTGTCCAGTCGATTGGCGGGATATGAGCCGCAAATAAAATGGCGGCGAAAGCACCAAAAATAGGGGAGAAAATTGCACGGGTCAGAGCGCGTGTTTCCCCTATGTGTAGAACGAAACGGACACCCCAAGCGAGGCAAAACATTGGAATAACCCAAGCGGCTTTACCAATCGTAAAAATAAGTGCACCAGAAATTGCCGCGCCAAAATCACCCAACATGTTTTTCGCAGGTTCAGATGTTACGCTAAAATGGTTTGGATCGTCGGCAGAGTAACTCCACAGGATCATCCCAAACAGCAGGGCTATACCGATTAACGCCATGCCGATTAATTCGGAACCACGTTTACGAATAGCGGCTTGCATATGTTCTTCTAGCAAAGGATCGCGGGATTTTGTTTGGTATGCCATCTGTTATATCACCTCAGTATAAAGTCGCGCGGATGTCGTTCAGGCCACGCGCGATTTCTTGTTCAGGAGCCACTAAGGCCACGCGGATATATCCCTTTGCGGGGTCATCCTTTTTTGTTGGGCGTGCAAGGTATGATCCAGGCAAGACGCGTACGCCAGTCGTTTGCCAAAGTTTGAGTGTTGCCGCTTCGCCGTCTTCAACGCGAAGCCATAAGAAAAAACCCGCTTCGGGACTTTGATAATTAGGAACAGATCCTAGAATATCATCTGCTAATTTATATTTACGCGCATAGGCGGCGCGGTTTGCAATAACGTGTTCTTCATCATCCCAAACCCGTGCGGCGGCCATTTGTAAGGGTAGCGGTAACGGAGCCCCTGAATAGGCGCGCAGTTTTTTCATTTCATTAATGGTTTTAGGCCCGCCCGCGGCAAACCCAGACCGCAAGCCTGGTAAGTTTGAGCGCTTGGAAAGGGAATGAAAAACCACAACACGTTCTGGATCCGCACCTAGTTGGGTTGCAATTTCAAGCGCACCTGCAGGGGGTGTTGTGCGATAAATTTCTGAATAGCATTCATCGGCAAAAATACGAATGTCATGTTTTTCGGCCAAATTTATTAAATCTGTCCAATATGCTTTGCTGGCAATCGCGCCTTGGGGGTTCGATGGTGAGCAAATATAGATGATGGCAGTGTCTTGTAAGATGGCTTCATCAAGTAATGTGTAATCTGGCAAAAACCCATTTTCAAGCGTGGCAGAAACAAAAACAGGGGTTGCCCCTGCGGTTAGAGTTGCAACCGCATAGACTTGATAAAACGGGTTTGGCATTAGAATGTTTGGTTTACGCCCGTTTTTGGTTTCAGGGCAAACCGCCAAGCAGGCGTTAAACAATCCTTCACGGGTGCCGTTAAGGGGTAATATTTGGGTGTCTGGGTTTAACGTCACCGCGTATCTACGCATAAACCAATTAGAAATTGAGTTTAGAAGTTCAGGGCAACCATTGTTGGGGGGATAGCTTCCAAAGCCAGCAGAGTGCTGGGCTATCACTTGCGTGACAAAATCAGGAAAGGCATGTTTTGGCTCGCCCAAAGACATATGCAACACGTCTCCGCCTGCTGGATAAGGATCCAACAGCGCACGCAAACGCGGGAACGCATATTCTGGCAAGTCCGAAAACCGCTCGGGAAATTGCATATTTTGCCTCATTTTCGGGGTCTTACGCCCCTTTTTTAATTATCATAGCTAAAAAATGTCCTTGCGACAAAGGGTTTTTAGCTGAATTTTCAGGTAAAGCTTCGTTGTGGCCTTTTTGTTTCTACGAAAAGGCTACTGTAATACTTACAAAGGGTGCCAAATTAGCGCTTTTGCAACTGTTGTCGCGACGCAATGGCGTATGGACAATTAGGTAATTCATCCCATAGTCAGGCATATGGATTTTGATAGTATCATTGTAGGTGGTGGATTAAACGGCTGTGTTCTGGCTGTAGCTTTGTCGCATATCGGCCAAAAGGTTTGCCTGATTGATGCGCAGGCCAAGGCAGTACGTGATGATCCGCAATTTGACGGACGTGCCTATGCTTTGGCGCTCACTTCTAAAAATATGCTGAATGTTTTGGGCGTTTGGCCGAAAATTGCGCAATATGCTTGTCCGATGCTGGATATCAAGGTCAGCGATGGGCGCGCAGGCCAAGGAGCCGCGCCGTGGTTCCTGCATTTTGACCATACCGAAATTGAAGAAGGCCCTATGGGCTATATGATGGAAGATCGCCATTTGCGGCAAGCTTTGCTGGGAATGATCGAGGCAGATCAAAATATTGAGCATCGTGATTTAACGTCTGTGGTGTCAGAGCAGTATTTTCCTGAGTGTGTGCAGGTAACAACGCAGGATGGGGGCGTTATCAAAGCGCGGCTTGTCATTGGTTGTGACGGGCGCAATAGTCAGGTGGCTAAACGCGCTGGAATTGAACGTAAGGGCTGGTCGTATGACCAAACCAGTTTGGTTTGTGCCGTGGCGCATGAGCGTCCGCATAACAACACTGCACATCAGTTTTTTATGCCTGAAGGGCCTTTGGCAATTTTGCCTTTGAATGAAAATATATCCTCTATTGTTTGGACGCAGAGCACCCAACGTGCGGCGGAAATTATAGAGATGTCAGATGCGGATTACCTAGAGTGTTTACGTCCGTGCTTTGGTGATTTTTTAGGTGAAATATCACTGAAAGGGGGGCGCTATTCCTATCCGCTCAGCCTATCTGTGGTCGATAATTTCGTAAGCGATCGGTTGGCTTTGGTCGGGGATGCGGCGCATGGTGTCCATCCTTTGGCGGGACAAGGGTTGAACCTTGGTCTGCGCGATATTGCAGCGCTTTGTGAAGTTTTGGCAAATGCACAACGGCGCGGCGAAGATATTGCTGCTTTGAATGTTTTGAAGCGCTATCAACAATGGCGTCGTTTCGATACTTCCGGCTTGGCAGCCGCAACAGATGGTATTAATCGTTTGTTCTCAAATGATAATTCTATGCTTCGTACCCTGCGTGATTGGGGGTTAGGGGCTGTAAACGCGACCCCATCTTTACGTCGTGGACTAATGCGCCAAGCGGCTGGATTAACAGGTGATTTGCCAAAGCTTTTAAAAGGCGAGATGATTTAGATCAGTTTAGTTTACGTGCTTCACTGGCCAGCATAATCGGAATTCCATTGCGTATAGGATAGGCTAACTTGGCCTTTTTAGAAATCAGCTCTTTGGCCCGTGCATCATATGTTAGAACGCTGTGGGTGATCGGGCAAAGTAAGGCTTCCAGCATTTTCGTATCGGATTTTATTTCGGTACTCATTGCATTTTTCCCGTGTCGCTGTGGTTTGATCGCATTGAAAATTCAATCAATGTTGAAATCATTTCACGACGTGTTTTTAGGCATGGCGATTCTAATAATGCTTGGCGTTCTTCGGATGAAAACGGGCACATTATTGAGAGAGAATTGATCAGTAATTCTTCACCCGCATCTTTTAGGCTGTCCCAATCCGTTTGTAATTCATTGGCCTCAAAGTACAGTTCTAACTGCGCTAAAAAGCGTGGCCGATTAAAGCTTTCATCATCTTCTTCGCCGCCAAGATCACGGCTGAAATCTGCCCAATCTACGTTTGCTTGAAGATAGGGGGCGGAGTCGTCGAGGCATTCTGAAATACGGTAGCGGCTGATGCCTTTGAGTGAGATTAAATAATGCCCGCTTTCAGTTTCTGTAAAGGACGTGATCCGCCCTGCACAGCCAATTTGATGCAGCGGAGCATCGCCCATATTAGCAGGTACTTCACGTTCTTGAACCATGCCGATAAGCCGGTGTTCGGTTTTTAGGGCATCTTCGACCATTTGTAGGTAACGCGGTTCAAAGATGTTCAGGGGAAGTAGTGCGCGGGGTAGCACTAAGGCGCCCGATAACGGAAAAATTGGAATTGTTGAAGGTAAATCACTGACTGAGTAAATTCGTTTCATGGATCAGATGAATACCATGGATGCTAATTTACGACGACCCTTTTGGGCAATTGGATCTTGCGGGCCAAGAGAATCGAATATTTTAAACAATTGTTCTTTGGCGGCTGCATCATTCCATTCGCGGTCACGCTTGAATAGTTCCAGCAAGGTCTCAATTGCATCTTGGGGGCTATCTGCGCTTAGCTGTGCAACGGCTAAATCAAAGCGTGATTGATGGTCGTCGGCGTCGGCGTCCAGTGCGGCTTGTAGTTGCGCTGTATCACCTACATCTTGTGCTAAATTTGCCAGTTCTATTTGGGCTTTGACGGCTAAAACCGCAGGATCATTTGCGATACTTTCAGGGACGGTTCCAAGAATTTCCGTAATTTTATCTGTTTTGCCCAACGCAAGGTGGGCTTTGAGCAGGCCTGCAAACGCAATGGGGTGTTCTGCGTTCTCACCCAAAATTGCGGTAAAGGTTTGGGCGGCATCATCAGCGGCACCTTGTTCCAGCATTTCTTGTGCCATGGCAATAGCTTCGTCTAAGCCACCATCATCGCCGTGTTCAGCTAGTATTTTATCGATAAAGGCTTTGATTTCTGAAGGGGCTTTTGCACCCGTAAAACCGTCGACGGGTTTGCCGTTTACAAAAGCGAAAACAGCTGGGACGGATTGTACGCGCATTTGTTCGGCAAGCATTTGGTTTTTATCAATGTCGATTTTGACCATTTTGATTTTACCACCAGCGGCTTGAACTTCGGCCTCTAATGCAGGCCCTAATGTTTTGCATGGGCCACACCAAGGTGCCCAAAAGTCAACGATTATGGGCACGTCTTGGCTGGCTTCTATGACATCTTGCATGAATGTGGCTTCAGAACTGTCGATAACCAAATTATCAGCGGCGGGGGTTTGTCCAAATTCTAGCATCTGTATTTCCTTGAATACCTTGGGTTATCTTTGATGTAGTCCGATGGGCGCTTTGGGGCAAGCTAGATGTCAAATGTTGCAAAAAGTGGCGCGTGATCCGATGGCTTTTCCCAACCCCGTGCGTCACGATATAGACGGCTTGAGTGTGCGCTGTTTGAGATATCAGGCGTTGCCCAAATATGGTCTAAGCGGCGGCCTTTGTCGGCAGTATCCCAGTCGCGTGCGCGATATGACCACCAGGTATAAAATTTCCCGTCGGGTATATCTTGGCGGGTAATATCAACCCATTTTCCTGCGTCTTGAGTTTCAGCCAGCTTTTCGACCTCGATAGGTGTATGGGAGACTACTTTGAGCAGCTTTTTATGATCCCAGACATCATCTTCACGTGGCGCGATGTTCAGATCGCCAACCAGTATTGATTTCTCAGGGGATTCGGTTGCGAACCAGTCGCGCATGTCGGCTAGGTAATCTAGCTTTTGGCCGAATTTTTTATTCACTTCGCGGTTGGCGACATCACCGCCTGCGGGAACATAAAAATTTTGGATGGTTAAGCCGTTTTCTAAGGTGCCACCAATATGGCGGGCGTGACCTAGGTCAGCAAAATCTTTACGTGCGGATTCGACCATTGGAATTTTGGATAAGATTGCCACACCATTATAGCCCTTTTGCCCGCTGGCAACCATGTATTTGTAGCCTAATGCGTGAAAGCCTTCGGTCGGGATTTTGTCCACAGGGGATTTGCATTCTTGCAGGCATAAGACGTCTGGTTGCTGTTCACTGAGTAATTTTAAAACGCTAGGTTCGCGCAGGCGAACTGAGTTAATGTTCCAAGTGCAAATCGTGATGGGCATGAATTTAATCCTGTTATTGAGCTGTGAATATGTCGTGCAAATGCGCCAAGCTCAAGAAAAAAGACCTGCTATTGCGAACAGGTCTTTTGAGGGTAAGCGTTGGGGCACCAACTAACGCTTTGGTAATTATGAGACTAAGCGATAACCGCCCGATTCTGTTACCAATAGGCGTGCATTGCTAGGCTCAGGTTCGATTTTTTGACGTAAGCGGTAGATGTGGGTTTCAAGCGTATGTGTTGTAACCCCTGCATTATAGCCCCAAACTTCGTGCAATAGGACATCACGGGCAACAACGCCGTCTTGGGCGCGGTACAGGAATTTTAAAATGTTGGTTTCTTTTTCTGTAAGACGTATTTTTTTATCGTCCTCAGTAATCAACATTTTAGCGGCTGGTTTAAATGTATATGGCCCCAGCGTGAAAATAGCATCTTCGGATTGTTCGTGCTGGCGTAGCTGTGCACGGATACGTGCCAGAAGGACTGGAAACTTAAAGGGTTTTGAGACGTAATCATTCGCGCCTGCATCTAGCCCTAAGATGGTATCGGCGTCGGTATCATGGGCCGTCAGCATGATAATCGGGCATTTTACACCTTGTTTACGCATCAGGCGGCACAATTCGCGCCCGTCCATATCGGGCAGGCCTACATCTAATAATACGAGGTCATARATGGCTTCTTTGGCTTTTTCCAAGCCAGAACTGCCATCTTCGGCTTCAAACACATCGAATTCTTCGGTAAGTAATAACTGATCTGCCAGTGCTTCACGCAAGTCAGCATCGTCATCGACCATTAGTATTTTTTTCAAGTTGCCCATAGGTTTAACTCCATTTGTTACTCTATATTTGCGCCTTGGAAACGATTTCGGCAAGATCGMGCGGCTTTTAATCACAGGCTCGTGTTGAAAATGAAGGAAATGTTTCACATTCYTATGATGCAGGATATAAAAAACTTCTGAATGTTACAGTTTTAAAGGCGTGAAATGGCGATTTTACTGACAGTCGAAGAACAAATTGCCCGTATGCGGGCAGATTTACGTATGGGTGTGCCGATTTTGAWGGCATGTGAACAGGCCGTTTGGATGGCGGTTGCTGTTGAGACRTTAACGCCTGAGCGGTTGGCTGAATTACGGTTATTGAGCAATGACTTGGAATTGGCGATTACAGGTTGGCGCGCCAAGACGYTGAAGGTGCCGATTTATGATGATGATTTAGCACGTATTATGGTGCCTGCGGATGCGGGTGCGGATTGGTTGATGTCGGTGGCGAATCCTGTGGATGATTTGCAAAAYCCGCTTAAGGGCCCATTTCKGCCTATGCGCCAAGGCGCGGCAGACACWCACCGCGTTGCGATTGCCATTGCTATYCAAGCRCGYCTTYTACCTGCYGTTGTTGTTTTGAAATTAACYGATGCGCAGGCGGATRCTCAAAAGTATTTACAYAAATTRCCCTTAGAGGCGATCAGCCCSTGTTTGGCTAGCAGTCCGCTGGCCTTRGTTGCYGCYGCGCCCGTTCCGCTGTCGGTTGCGCAAAACACCAAGTTACATGTGTTTCGCCCCAGTGACGGCGGGACTGAGCATTATGCGATTGAAATCGGGACGCCTAGCCGCCGTAAGCCTGTTCTATCACGGCTACATTCTGCGTGCTTTACGGGGGATGTTATCGGGTCGCTTAAATGTGATTGTGGCCCACAGCTTAATGCCGCATTGGCGCAAATTGCCAATGAGGGCGCGGGGGTGCTGTTGTATCTAAACCARGAAGGMCGKGGCATTGGGCTGGCCAATAAAATGCGTGCCTATGCGCTACAAACCCAAGGGTTTGATACGGTTGAGGCCAATAATCGGTTGGGGTTTGAGGATGATTTGCGGGACTTTTCACTTGGGGCTGAAATCTTGAAAAGTCTTGGGTTTTCATCCGTACGCTTGATGACGAATAATCCCCATAAAATTGCCCGTATGAATGATGCGGGGGTGACGGTTACTGAGCGTGTGCCGCTCAAGGTTGGGCTAAATCCGCTGAATGAAAAATACCTAGCAACAAAAGCGAAAAAAAGCGGGCATCTTTTATGATGCCACGGGTTGATGATTTGGTGATCACGGCTTGGGGTGCACGGTATAAGGGGCACCATTTCCCTTGTGCCATTGGGCGTGGYGGKATYGGGCAAAAAYGCGGTGAAGGGGACGGTATTACCCCCGTCGGTAGATTTCAAATATTGGAATGTGGGTACCGTGCTGACCGTATGTTTTTTGCGAATAAAGCGGTAGGTTCCAAGGCGATAGGTTTGCAGGATATTTGGTCGGATGACCCAAAAGACCCACGTTATAATTGCGGTTTGAATGGGTTCGACCATCCTTATAGTCACGAAAGACTATACCGTTCTGATCCGTTATATGACCTATTTGCAGCTCTTAGCTTTAACAAGCCAGAGGTGGTTGCAGGTAAGGGTAGTGCTATTTTTCTACATGCTTGGCGCGGGCCGCGTTATCCGACGCAAGGATGCGTTGCGTTTGATCCGCGTGATTTGTACGCAGTTTTAAGCAGCTGGGATCCGCGCGCACGGGTTATTATTTGTGGCTAATTCTATCGCCAAAAATAGCAGAGCCTACACGGATATGTGTGGCACCCAGTGCAATTGCGCGCTCAAAATCAGCGCTCATACCCATTGATAGGTTTTTCAGTCCGTTTCGATCTGCGATTTTTTTGAGCAAGGCAAAGTGCAAGCTGGGTTCTTCATTCACTGGCGGGATAACCATCAACCCTGTGATCGGTAAGTCTAGCGCCAAGCAATCTTTGATAAACAGGTCTGCATCATTTGGCAGAATCCCTGCTTTTTGTGGCTCTGCGCCCGTGTTGACTTGGATAAACAGTTCAGGCGATTTGCCTTGTGCTTGAATCTCAGTCGCTAGTTTTGTGGCTAGTTTCGGTCGATCAACGGTGTGGATTGCGTCAAATAATGCGATTGCAGGTTTGACTTTGTTGGACTGCAAGGGGCCGATCAAATGGACATGAACGTTGGGAAACTCGGCCTTGAAGTCTGGCCATTTGCCCTGCGCTTCTTGAACTTTATTCTCACCAAACAAAGAATGACCTTGTTCTAATACGTCGTGGACACGGGCATTTGGCTGAACTTTGGATACGGCAATCAGTTGTGTCGCACCGAGCGGACGGTTTGCCGTTTTTTCGGTGGCATGAATGCGGGATATGATTTGGGATAAAGACATAGGTCTTTAATGCCGTGGGGAAAGAGGGGCGTAAAGCCCAAAAGAAAAGGCGAGCCTAAGCCCGCCTTTCCAGTATAATAATCCGTTAGGACTAGAACAACATTGTTAGACCGAAGTTAGCCTGTGTGTTACCTAGTGCATTTTTACCTACACCACCACCAAGGAATGCA
>NVSA01000077.1 GCA_002401045.1 Paracoccaceae bacterium | reverse complement strand
CAATTTTCTTTTGCCACGCAGACACCTGACGTTTTTGTTCCGCCGTAATACCCGTATCGCTTGCCGTTGTGGTATTGGCCTGTTGATCTGACGCAATCCCCGCAACCGAGGCCTGCGATGCATCTGCCGCCTGCGATCCCGTAGCACTGGCTTGATCTACTTTTTCTTCTTCAAACTCTGTCGCAATCTCATCCGCCGCCTTGTCAAAATCCTCAGTACTATCAGGGTTCGCGATGCCGAATTTCAGCTCGTCATCCTCAACACGGTAGGGCGTTTGGTTCAAGACAGGCTCTTCTGACACCTTGGCAGGATCCACCGCTTCAGGTGATTCCGTTACCGTTGGGCTGTCATCAGCCTGCGCCACTTCRGCSGCATCTTCGGTACTTTGRGATGAGGCTTCAATAATRTCGGACAGATCAAACATAATCGCCCCTGTCAGRCCATAATCTTGYTCTTGAACAGGTACGCTTTGCGCATCTGCGCRCAATGTATAGGCCGCAAGACCGCCGTGCAGCCCTAGACTAACCACACCCGCAACAGCCCAAAAAGCAAAGCCATAACCACCCCGACTGGCATATGCTAAACTCATTCATCTGAACCTTGTTGAGCRGGCAATGATCCCGTSGGWAWTTCSCCTTCATCCGCCGATGCAGGGTCAAGCCCGACCAGCCCGACCTTTAGATAGCCCTCGGCGCGCAAAACATTCATCACCTTGATTAATTCACCATAAGGTACTGAGCGATCCGCCCTAATATACAGCCRCGTATCACGGTTCAAACTGGTCACAATACCAATTTCCCCCGCCAAACCATCAAGGGTCAAYTCMGTTTCCCCAACAGCCATCGTTTTATCTTCTTTAAGGGTAATAAAAATCGGCTCTTTSGGGCGYTGCGGYGCATCCGCAACYGCCACGGGCAGTTCCACAGGAATATCCACCGTCGACAGTGGTGCCGCGATCATAAAGACGATCARTAAAACCAGCATCACATCAATAAACGGCGTGATGTTAATATCGTGGTTCTCGACCATCTCATCACTATCACTTAGTCGCCCTGCCATGTCCCCTACTCCGCCGCTTGTGCCAYAAGGGTCGGGGCCGTCTCGGCCTGATCCAGATCACGTGACAAACACCGCTCAACCAAGGCACCCGCATCGCCGAGCATAATTTTATAGGTGCCCAATTCGCGCGTCAGCAAGTTATAGAAAATAACCGCAGGGATCGCCGCAACCAGACCCAATGCCGTGGCGAGCAAAGCCTCAGCAATACCAGGGGCAACCACCGACAAGTTGGTCGTATTACTTTCAGCAATCGACACAAAACTATTCATAATACCCCAAACCGTCCCAAACAGACCCACAAACGGTGAGGTMGAYCCAATGTTCGCCAAAGTCGACAAACCGCTCGACATTTTACGYGCACCGCCAATTTCAATGCGGGATAATTCAGACCCGACACGTTCCTTAATGCCGCCCTTCATATCARCGCCCGCGCCTGTTTTAGCCCGCTCATCAACGACCGCTTTAAACATCCGCGCAATGATCCCTTTACCGTCAGCCAAACCCGCGTCRACCGCACCGCGATAACCAGCTTTTTCCAAGCGTTTATATCCGCGTTTCARCGTCATTCKATTTGCSCGYAACGACAATATTTTAGCCCCGAAAATCACCCACGATACAACMGAKGCAAAWATYARYGACAACATCACCGCCTTGACCACCACATCGGCGGCCATAAACATACCAATCGGCGAATGCTGGTCTTTAGCACCCTCAGTCAGYGCCTCACTMACCCYRWSAGGYARYAWATCCATNAAACCCRRWSKYYSYWKCSSSGYSMSWRSWYYKKTSMSCATKWRMAAWSKCASYKKYMAWWRAAMAARWSRSWKKSWWARGWWYMWMMCSMAKGGTTATGTTTCTCCCCAAGTTCGGATCAAATTGTGATAAACGCCTGTTAGGCGCACGACATCTTTATGTGTGGTGCCCAGATCAGCCCCAAGCGATTGAATGGTTTGGTCTAGATCAAACAACATGGTGCGCTGTTCATTGGATCGGATCATGCTTTGCAGCCAGAAAAACGATGACACCCGCGCACCGCGCGTCACGGGGCGTACCTGATGCAGGCTGGTCGATGGGTATAAAACCATGTCCCCTGCCGCCAGTTTGACCTCTTGCGCACCATAGTGATCCTCGATCACCAACTCGCCGCCACCGTAGTCTTCAGGTTCGCTTAAAAACAACGTCATCGACAGGTCGGTGCGGATATGTTGCTGCCCATCAGGCGGCACACGGATCGCATTATCGACATGCACGCCAAAGGTTTCAGCTGTCTCATATTTATTAAACATCGGCGGTAGAAACCGCAGCGGTAAAGCCGCGGATAAAAACAATGCATTTTGCGACAAAGCTTGCAAAATATACTTGCCAATTTGCTGTGCATTCTCAGAATCCACAGGCAATTGCTGATTGCGTTTAACCTGTGCCGATTGCACACCCGCAGTATGTGACCCATCTTGCCAATCAGACTTATCCAGAACGCCGCGCACCTGCGCCACTTCATCTTTTGTCAAAACTTCTGGGATCGTAATCAACATCTTTTATACCTATCCGACTATTATAACCAACTTGGGCAGCCCTGAGACTGCCCAAGCCTATCGCAGTGTGAAATTCCTTAGAATTTCATAGCAAGTGAAATCGACAGCTCACGGCCAGGAGCTACATAAACAAACGGCGAACCAGAGCGGTATCCTGCATCATAGTAAGTTTTATCCGTGATGTTTTTGATCGCAAATTTAATCGCAGTATTCTTGGCAATTTCATACTCGCCAACAAGATCTAGCGTTAAATAAGACGGTAGCTCATTACCGTTTGGCGAAAGACTGCCCAACTTGATTTTACCTGAATAGTTGACCTGTGCACCTAGCATCAACTTGTCAGTCACATCATATGTTGCCAACAGATTAAACTGTTGATGGGCAATATTCGGGAAAGATTGACCAACAGCTGTTGGATCAACACTTTTCTCGATCTCACTATTCATTAGCACCGCACCGCCAAAAATACTCAGACGATCCGTTACTTTACCCGCAAAGCCTAGCTCCAAACCGCGAATGGTATGCTGACCAGTCGCCGTTGTAACCGTAGGTTGGCCACGGCCCCCAGAATCTTCACGTGCATTGCTTTTGGTTGTTTGGAACAACGCCGCAGTAAGAAGCAGGTTTCTATTGTACTCATATTTAGCACCAATCTCGAACGAGGTGTTCTTTTCTGGTGCAAGAAGTGCGCCATTGGTATCCAGACCACCATAAAAACCGCCGCCTGCGCCAATCTCTGAACCCATTGGGTTACTAGACGTACTTGCCGCTGCATAGAGGCTCATGTTTTCAGCTGGCTTATAAGTAACCCCTGCGTTCCAGTTCACCATCGTATCCGAACGTGACAAGGAATATGCATCGCCAGCACGATCAACACCACTGCGCGAAATATCATACCAGTCAACACGCACACCACCGTTTACTTTCCACTGCGGTGAAATCTCGATAGTATCTAATGCATAAAGCGACTTTGTCTTAACCAAAGTATTTGTTGGATTACCAGACAACGTTGCCGTTTCACCACTCCAACACCCTTCGGCAATTGGATCAGGGTTAACAACAGAAACACTACAACCACGCGATCCTGCAGGCGGGTTATAACTCTCGGAAGTTAGCCCCGTGTAGCCATCTTTGCTCACATCATCTTGATCAATGCTTGCACCGAAGGTAAAGAAGTGGTGAACACCGCCCCAATCACTTTCGCCCGTCAACTCGGTTATATTCGCCAATGAATCGACTGTTTGATATTGGCTTTTAAAGGCAAGCGAAGCTGTCCAATCCGCTGGATCAGTTGACCCATTCGTACTGAAACCTTCAGGCGCACTTAAAATATAATCATTGATAGAACGTGACGCTTTAAACGTGTTTGACAACTTCAAGCTATTACCAAGATCCCATTCTGCCTTAATCAAAGCAACATCTTGTGTGGCCTCTTGGAAATCACGCCCGCGCACACCATAAAACGTGTTACGGTCGATACCCAGATCCGTTACAGGAACCCCGTCAGCCGCTGAATATGGCACACCCCAATCAGGCGTTTGCTCCATTTCAACATGATACGCATTTACAGAAAGCGTGAAATTATCCGTCGGGGCATAACGTACTGCCGCAGACAGACCATTACGATCATCCTTGATGTAATCACGTCCCGCAACACCGCTATCTTGCATCATACCGCCAATACGGAATTGCAATTGATCGCTAACAACTTTGTTAACGTCCAAGGTCACACGTTTTAAGCCAGCATTACCAAGTGTTGTTGTCACTTCTGTAAAATCTTGCATCTGTGGTTTTTTAAGCGCGATATTCAACGCACCACCCGTTGTACCACGGCCACCGATTGTGGATGACGGACCTTTGAAAATTTCGACCTGTTCAGTCATAAAGTTTTCACGGACACCCACACCACTATCGCGCACACCATCAACGAAAAGGTCGTTGTTGGCTTTAAAGCCACGGATATAAATGTTGTCACCAAAGGCGTTACCGCCCTCACCAAAGCCCAGTGAAATACCAGGTGTTGAACGTGCAAGTGCGCGTACAGATGTGGTGTTTGTTGTCTCTAAAACTTCTTTTGAGATCGTATAAACAGTCCGTGAAGTATCCAGCGTTTTCAAAGGGAATTTGCTTCCCGTTAGCTTGTCCACTTTAAACGGTGCGTCAGGGTCAGCATTCGGGTTTGAACCCGCGCTTGCCTTCGCCGCCGCTTGGGCTGCTGCCAATTCGGCTGCTGCTTGTACCGCCGCCAAGTCAGCCGCTGCTTTTGCATCTGCTGCTGCACGGCTTTTCACGGCCGAACGTTTGACCACTTTGCGCGCTTTCTTGATCTTCTTTGGTGCCGCTGCTGTTGTTTCAACATCAACAGATGGCAACACAATCACATCCGCATTTTGCGCATGCGCCCCTGTCGCCCCCGCGCCAATCAGACATGCCACTGCCAACGCACTGGTCAACAACTCACTATTTTTATCAAATCGTTTACGTAACTTCTCAGGTGAGACCTGAGGACTGTTAAAATTATTCATTCGCTTCGCCCCTTTTCGATGCCATTTGAATTGGGCGGCTCACATATATGAACAACCCAGATTAGGTCCGCTGGCGTGATTTCGAATCGAAGCTTGCATGTATTTGCAGGATATATGACTAAAATAGTCAGGAATCAATAGCGGTAAAATATTCCCCTAGAATAATCGTAAGCTACTGAATTTAATATGAAAAAAGATATATCTTGAAAAATAACGACAAGATAAGCGTCCGAAGACAACAATATGCTTAAAGTTTAAGCATAGAAAACAGACATCGGACATATTAAAGGCATGGCAGTAACCCGTGGGTTACCCTGAACATCTACGATTGCGGTAACCCGTGGGTTACCGCCCTGCCCGATTTATTTTAACGCATCCTCAAATGCTTTAACCGCACGTTCTAAAACATCTCTTGGTACGGCCGTATAATCCCGTTGGGCAACGATCCGTAATTCACCATTGCGAGCCGTAATTTTTGCGGCCCCGATATGAAATTCAAATTTTTGTTTTGGCGTCGCTGTTTTCTTAGGTCGCGCATCCCCTGCGCCCCCAGCAACAAACCCGGTCAGAACCGACAACTGCTCGTCTGTATTTTCACAGGATTCCAACGCCGCCTTTAGCACCGCCAAACCAGAACCATCCGCGCGTAAAACCCGCACCACATCGACGCCCAAATTACGCGACACAGCCCGTGGCCATTGCAAACAGTCCCCAAGCTGTTCCAGCAAGAAAACAAAGGATCGTACATAAGATCGCTTCATCTTATGCAAAGACGCATAGAGCCGCGCCACAGCCGCATCCGCGTCCTCTAGCCCGCTAAGATCATCCATCGCCGCTGTTAGCGCCAGCTGCGCCATTTCGGCAAAGGTCAGATCTTCGCGGATCACGTTCTCTTCAACCATATCCACATACAATGCCGCACGGTCTTCGTCAGCAACCGCAACCCGCACCACAACGCTTGCAAAAGCATCATCGCCCGTCTTGCCAAACAACTGGCGCAAAGCCGTCAGGCGTCGCCAACCTTTTTTCAGCTGATAGGCACCTGCATCATCGCGAAACACCTCAATAGGTTCGCGTTGGCCGCGCGACGCGATAGAGGCCATAAGCTCTTCCATCTCATCAGATTTTGCCACCGCTTCCAGATCAAGCCGATCCCGTGGTAGCGCATCGGTCTGGATCAGATCCAACCCAAGCGTCACCAAGACCCGACCGTCTTTTAACGCATCGCGGTATTGCTTGGCATCCTCAGCATTCTGGCGCCGTTGTGTCACTTTGTTATCGGTAGATTCCTGCAAGCTATCCGCCGCCTCACGTACCGCAGCCCCCATAGGGCCAAGCGAGCTGACACGGGGACGCGCCGTTGATTTTGTTTCCAGATTACCAAATCCAAATTTGCTTTTCGAACTCATGTCTTATCCTCCAGAATATCCGCATTTTCCGCCCAAGCCTTAAGCACGGTTTCTTTTAGCTCTACATAAGCACGGTCAAAGGATTGCCGTGCACGCTTCCATGTATCGCGGGTCATTTCACGGTAGTCTTGCTCATATACCGAGCGCTGAAAACGGCCTGACTGTTCAACTGCGCGGGTCATTTCAATTGGGTTTTGGCACATATCCGCGCCAAACACGTTGCGAAATGCTTCGACCATTGCGCCGTGCAACGCATTGCTCGGCTCAAATCGGGTCATCAATAACCTCACATCAAAGAACTGTTTGGGGAGCGTCAAAGAAGCATCCTCAGCCAGCCCTTTAAACCCAATCGAAATTTCCTCAAGCGCATCGCCAAGCTGACCCAGATAGCTGGTCGTACTATCATATTCCCAATACCCTGGCCCTGATGGGACATATAAAATATCCGCCGCAAAGGCCGCATTCAAAGACTGGTAGCCAATCGCAGGCGGGCAATCAAAAATAATCATGTCATATTGATCGTCTGGCAATTCATCCAAATAACGCGAGATACAGCCAAAGAAACTCCAGGCTTTATGCAACGACCGATATTGCGCTGAGGCAAATTCCACAAAGGCCGCATTGGCACATGACGGGATCAGGTCAATTGTTGGCCAGCAGGTTTTTTGAATAAAATCTTGGCCTTTTTGTGCGCCAATAGATTGCACATCTTCAGGCAATTCATCACTGGCAGGGTAGGGGCAATCATCAGGGTCGTCATAGCTTTCCATAATACGGTCCGCTTCACGACATAAATCACGGCACATAATCCCCCAGACAGTATTGGTTTCCTTGACCTCAACCATGCCCATCGAATGGGTTAGGGTTGCTTGCGGGTCAAAATCAATCACTAAAACGCGGTAGCCATCAAGGGCGGCGGCATGGGCGAAATGTTGGGCGACAACTGTTTTACCAACCCCGCCTTTAAAGTTAGACACCGCAATGCGCATGGCACGTCCTTTAGGACGCTCTGGCATCAGCTTCTTGCCGCGAAACCGCAAACGGCGGCGCAGCTCATTAATCTCTTCGAGAGTGTACCAACGTTGACGCCCATCTGCCTCAACCTCACCTTGGGGCAGGCTAGGGTCATCAATCAGTTTTTTGCGCAATGTGTCCGCAGGTACATCAAACATGAACTGGCTAATTTCCCAGATTGAGAAAGGGCGCAGTGTTTTTTCTTCGCTGGGTGAAAAGGTTTCGCGCCGCACCGCTGACTGCTGTGCCAATGAGCGTTCGTTCATCGCTTGTAGATGTGTGTGATCCCGCATATTATAACCTCGTGTTCTTTTATATAATTGTTTAAAATACGCGATATCACAAAAGAGGAAAAACGCAAAATTAAAATATCCTGTTTTTGGAAACTCCGAATCGGAAAACAGGAAAAACACCCTTATGAAACTTTGTTTTGGTGACACACAGCACGATTAGGCTATAGATAGGGTGACAGCACGGGGTATATAAGGTGACACCAAGCTGTCCCCCTTAACCTATATAACCTTATATTTAATATTTTTGTAAAAACCCGTTATTCGAAAGTGTTTGACAAATAACAAGAAAAGCAGTTCCTTAAGGGCAAATAAGGAATCGATCTAAATCGATCCAATTGCGGGCAGGAATACTCAAAGTGTTAGATATTAAAAAACTGACAGGACCAAAGGCAGGATCGTTAAAATATGATTTGCTAACGGCATTAAGTGTCATTGGTCTTGCAGGATCACAAACCTATCAAACCTCTATGACACGACTATTAGCCTTAGTAACAGCCCGTTATAACTGGCGCCTTGATGAGGTGACAGTTGGCCAACGTGATTTAGCCAAAATGTGGTCAGTGAATGAACGCACGGTAAAGCGTGAAATGAAACGGCTTACGGATTGCGCAATTCTGGTGCGAACCCGTGCGGGGGTTCGAGGTCGGGTTGCGGCATACCGATTAAACTATGTACAAATTTGGGAACAAAGTGAACCTTTGTGGTCAAATGTCGGCCCTGACTTTGTAGAGCGTATGGGCATTTATGCGCCTCATGACAAAGTTAAAGTGGTCAAAGTTAATTTTGGTGAAACGGCGCTTACAGCTGAAAACGTGCATGAATTGGCAATTCATGAACCGATAAACACGTGGCGTAGTGTTCAGCGCGGCTTGGCTGCAAGTCATCCTGACCTAACGAAGGTTTGGTTTAACAAGTTGGTCTTTCAAGACTATGAAGGGGGCTGTGTGACCGTTGTCGCCCCAAACGCGTTTACCGCGCGTTATATCGAGACACATTTGAATAAGATATTATTCGACACGATTAAGCAGGTTTATACCCAAGCACGTTCTGTTGCTATTTTGATCGCGTAGTTGATTTGTTCATCTGGCGGATGGGAGCGGTGTTGTTAGCGCCTTGTCACTTGACGTAAGTTAATAACCTCCAAACAAAAGGAGTGCCCCATGACTAATCTCTATGCACAGGATCAGGAATTTGGCTGTATCCCTCTTGAAATGGCAACCAGTATGTCTGGTCAGGAAATCTTTGAAAAAATGATTAGCGGAGAAATTGACCCGCCGCCAATTTACCAAAAGATGAATATAAAAATGCTCGAATGCGAACCAGGTCGCACCTATATTCAAGGGCGTCCAAGTCAGGCGGATTATAACCCGATTTCAACGGTGCATGGGGGTTGGATTGCGACGATTATGGACGCAACAATGGCGTCTTGTATCCATACGCTACTGCCCGCTGGTAACGGGTTTTCAACGGTCGAATTTAAGGTGAACCTTGTGCGCCCTTTAACCGAGGATACAGGCGATGTATTTTGCGAAGGCAAGGTTATTCATTTTGGCAGAACGATTGCAACCAGTGAGGCGCGGCTGGTGACCTCTAAGGGTAAGCTGTTGGCGCATGGTGTTGAAACCTGTTCAATTTTTCTGATTAAAAAATAGCGCTAAACGCAATATCCGTGTCCGACAGGTGGACATGCTTGTGAGGCTGTTATTAAACTGATCTGAAATCCGCTAGATAGAATGCATATTATTGTGGAGGTAGATTATGGCAATCAATGCACTGGGATATCTTGGCATACGGTCTGATCGTCTGGACGATTGGGCTGATTTCGCCAGCGGATTGCTGGGGATGCAAAAACTGGATCGTGGCGGCAAGGCAATGGCTTTTCGGATGGACGATCAGGTTCAACGGCTGATGATCTCGGATGAGGCGGGCGAAACGCTGGCTTTCATGGGTTGGGAGGTTGAGCGTAAATCTGATT
>NVSA01000076.1 GCA_002401045.1 Paracoccaceae bacterium | reverse complement strand
ATCATTGCTAAAATAGTATACTGGCTAAACACATCCGAAACCTTCCGTCGCTGAAAAATCATGAGAAAGACAGCAAACGTAAACTATTCTGTATAGGCTTCATCGCGATTAGAGGCTTCCCGATGGTATTTGCCCAAACCAAGTTGCTTTGCATGGGCCGCTTTTTTGTCAGAATAGCTGGGTGCCACCAAGGGCATGGCTTCTGGCAAATCAAACAGTTTTCTATATTCGCTTTCGTTCAATCCATGTTCGACACCAAGATGGCGTTTGAGCATTTTAAAGCCTTTACCGCAACACAAACAGAATACCTGATTTTGTGTAACAGCCTGATCAATGGGCAAAGCGGGTTTTATCTTGTCGGTATTTACTTTGACATCTGAGTGGATTGAATCCTCTGTCAAAAGCTCTTGTTTAAGCTTGGATAGCAGTCCAACAATATCATTTTGGGTGACGTCTGTTCGAGTTGCATAAGATGCAACAATACGCGCAATCATAGCATTATGGGTTTTATTGCTACTCATTTTACCTACCTTGATTTGAATGGGTTTAAATTCCCATCTTTTGGATTCAACCCAGTTTAAATCTGAATAGACCCTGATTTTTATATTTAAGCATACTAACGCGCTATCCTTGGGTAGTATATCCATTTCTGATAATATAGTCAAATTATCCTTTACTTTGCACATATAGTATACGTTTTATGCTGATCTCTATCTTTAACTATTTCCTGCTCTATATGAAAGTAACTCTGTAATATTAAACAATTTTAGCTATAGTCGAAATTCTATACTAGCCTAAAATTTGTGATCATTTGGCTTAGGCGAGAGGCAATTGCACTACGCTCAAGACTAAGAACCACGGTAGAGGCCAAGCCGAGGAATGCATGTTATAATGGATGAAGCGATAAAACTGGCTATCCTTGTCGAAAACAATAAAATACTGCGCACGGAAGTTATTAGGCAGGTCGATTTAATCGGTGCCGCGAAAATCATAGAATGCACGACGCCGCTTATTGAGCATCGCCAAATCATGGTTAGTAATCAATCTGGTTTATTAGTTATTGGAAATGGTCATAAACTTAACGATAGTTTGGGGCTTATAAAGTTTTGTCGTACGCGACTGGCCGATTGGACAATCCTTGTCTTGGATCACTTAAACTCGAATGATAGCGCCGCAGAAGCCTTCGCCGCGGGCGCTGACGATGTATTGCACGTCCCTTTTTCAACGCAGGAATTTTTAGCACGTTTAAAACTGCGCTTGCATCAATCTGTCCGTCCAGAAAATGATGACAGACAGGTTATTAAAGAGACGCTTGCCATGGCAAAGCTGACACAGACCGAATTGGAAATTATGAATCTCCTGATTACTTCTAGCGGCAAAATTGTAACGCGAAATCAACTTTCACAGCATATGGAAAATAATGATTGGGTTTACGGCGACCGTAAATATGATGTTCACATTACGAATATTCGTAAAAAGCTTAAGGATCATATGATATCGAAATACATGGTGAAATCTGTTCGTTCCGTTGGCTACTATATCCAAGAAACCCGTGCAGATGATGATTTCACCACACTATAAAGTTTGTAGCCTACCTGACTGAAAGAATTTCTGCCGAAGACACCTCTTGGTCATTCCTGAGCAAAAGCATAGGTTCGCCGTTCCTGAAAGCCAGTTCCTCAACATAGGTAACCGCAAAACTCTGATACGAAACTGAGTTATTGTCTGAATTTATAGCAACAACTTCAAATGTATACGCCCCATCTGCAGCCTGTAGGCCATCATCCGTAAGCCCATCCCAATTAACGGTTTGGCGTACGCCTGCAGCTTCTGATAGGTTGGTAATTTCCCTTATCACAGTACCATCAAGTCCCATAATGTTGATCGTCACCTGTTCGGCTGTGCCTGCCAGTTCATATTGAATTTGGGCCTGGCCTGAGCTTAAATCCAGTGTGCTTGATGCCAGCACAACTTCGCGCCCAATCAATTGCACATCAGAAAATTCACCATAACTGGCARGCTGCTGACTTAAGTTTTCAAGGTTAGTATTTGTTGTGATTGCCTGCTCTACCTGAGACAGTTGCGCAAGTTGTGAAACAAACGTCGTAGAATCCATCGGTTCCAAAGGGTCTTGATTTGAAATTTGAGCCGTTAAGAGCAAAAGGAAATTATTAAGATCCATATTGAGTTGTTCTTGCGCTTGAGTGGCTGCGCTTTCTGTACTCAGTTGACTTGTTAGTGATGTAACATCCATTTAATTCGTCCTTTTTCAGGTGAGTATATCAAGGCGGCCTGCGCCYAGGATTTGCCTTGATATGGAGGCGGGATTAGTGGAATCCTCAACATCTTCATTTTCTGATTGTGCGACCTGATCCATTAGGTTCAGCGTATCTTTGTCACGATCGAATTGCCCTTCATTGAATTCTTCAAATTCTAGGTCAATACCATCCTGAGCAGAAATGTTGTTTGGCAACGCTGAAAGCAGGGCGTCACGATCGGTGCGCAAAGCATGTAAAACTGCGGGGTTTTCTGCCTTTACAATGATTTGGATCTCACCGGTTTCTTTTGTTTGCAATTCTATGAGAATATTTCCCAAACCGCGTGGCGCAAGCTCAATCCGCGTAATACCTTCGCTCGATAGTTTACCTTGCAACTGACTGGCAACATTTTGGCTGAAACTTTTGGCTGGACGGGCTTGCTCAGGCAGCGCCGTGATGCTGACGTTTTGAAGCTCGCTTCTCGTTTGCGGCAATAGGTTGAAAATATCATCGGTACTAACAGGCGCATTTGGACTTGAAGCAATACTCTGGGCAGAAAATGTCAAAAGGTCTTTAACTTTGGCTTTTACACTACCCTGTGCAGGCTGCTGTAGTGTGCTTGCGTTAACCACATTGTTTGCGCCAGACAATTCAGTCACCACTTGCCCCGCAACGGTACTTTCCAAAGTCGATCCTTTTAAAGGAGCTTCTACGGTAAGTTGCTGGATATTCTGCGCCCAATCAGAAATAGCCTTAGGCATAAGTTCAGTGCTGTCTAAGGCAGACATATTTGGAACTGCTTGTGAGGCGGCGCTAAGGCTTTGAGCATTCTGCGTCGAAGGCTGTAAGGTTTGCAATAAATTGCTGACATTTGCAAAAAGAGAGGCGTCTCTTGTTGGGGCTTGTGGCTGTAGAAAAACAAGCGATTGCAGCGTCTCGCGACCTGTCTCTATGGGAGCGTTTGCCACGACCACCGTGCCCGCAGTCAATACATTCGTTGGCTGTGTGAAGGCGGCTGATAATAATTGAACGGCATTCGGTGTCGCTGGTGTATCCGATACCGCTTTTGCTAAATGCGTAGATATTTCTGACACGTATTGGGTCTCGTTTCGGATATCAAAATTTTCAATTAACCCCCATAATTGTGTGACGGCATCTGCGAGTATATCGTCGACTGCTGCAGGGTCAGCATCGATTAATATGCCCTCGGTCTCGGCCGACAGTTCTGTTATTTGCTGTTCCAGGCTATATAGAGCCGTGTTTTGCTCTAACGCTAACGGTGCCTCCCCCAGCAACTGTGTCTGCGTGGCTTGTAATGCGTTGCCCATTATTTCCCCAAACTGTGCAGAAATCTCTTCTGCTTGCAAAAGACTCCCCCCGTTGGTTTTTTTACTCAACGGATCGCCTTGTACCAAGGAGGATAGTATACTTGTATTTTGTTCCATTTTTACGATCCGTTAACCCAACATCTCAAGCTCAAAGCCACAATTCAGCAGCTCTTTTCGCAAACGCATCAGGGCATGTCTTTCAATTTGGCGTAGTCTTGTCCGAGTGATTTTCATTTCTGTAGCTAACCCTTGTATGCAGTCTGGATTAGGTTTTAATTTTAATCGTTTGATAATTTTACGCTCTGCAGGTGTGAGCACTGCCATTGCTGTGTAGAGGGTTCGTGCAAGCGCTACCCTAGATGATTGCTCCACGACCAGTTCTTCGGGGTTCGGTTCTGGGCACTGTAAGGTTTTTGGTGTAAAAACCCCTGCCTCACCCATTGGCCCGTCCAAAGGAACAATGCCTTTGATCGCCGTTTGTACTTGTATCGTGCGGTCGTCCGTTAACCTGTCACCACAGGCTTCAATATACGTTCGGGCAGGGATATCTATAACAACTTTAATCCGCGCCAAGGCCGCTGAAATACCTGCTGACACCCACCATACAGCGTAGGATGAAAACCGTACTTTAAACTTTAGATCGAAATTATTTGCGGCACGGATCAGCCCAATGATACCTTCAACCACTAAGTCTTCTACATGTACTGGGTTGTTTGCACAGCTGATCGCCTTTGCCCAAGCTTGTCGCGCATGGGAGCGAACCAAAAGCTCTAAAGAGTTACGATCGCCAGTATCCTGCCAGCTTTTAATAGCCATACGCTCTTGCATCACCTCTAACAGTGGTTCTTGCATCGCAGCTTGATAGGATAAAGACATCATTAGTAGGCAACTCTATTGTTCTTTAAGTTAAGAATAATAGAGCACATATTGAAGTATAGTTAAAGTAATGTTTGGTTTCCAAAAATTAAATAAGATTAATGTTATTTAATACTTGTTTGCATCAATGATTATATACTTGGCTTGCATCGGATAGAATTTCTTCTAAAACAGCTCCAACAATGTTCTTTTTCCAAGTCTGGCGATTACACAGTTTGCCATGTATTTCCGATAGGTTAATGTGCTTTTGTTTGGAGTTACGGGTCCAAATGTAGCTGTTTAGCATCTTAAGGTGCCCACCGAACAACATTATTTTGCTCGCATATTTTTCTTTGGCTTTACAGGTGTTCAAATCATTTTGGGTTGATCCGTTCCAGTACGCGCTTACCGCATAGGATAAGCCATTGTGAAAGCTGCTTGAACAGATTTCGTGCTGTTGCCGTTCCAGGTTTTCTATTAGGTAGCAGTAGGAATTAGCCATCACCCGAAGGGCCTCTGTCTCATATTTTAGCGGAAAAACACCTTCTCCAATAATGCCCAAAAGCATGTCGCCAATGATAAGACCCAATTGGTACGAAACGTCTGGCTTGTTCATCACGGCCTTACAGTTTTGTTCTTTAAGGATTACAATCATTGATCCATGAGGAACATTTTCCGACAGCTCTTCAGCCAAAATATCACCTAAGGGTAACGCTGGTAATAGTTCAATTTCTTCAGGAAGAATGCGGCTGCTGATTGTAGCGGTGTTGGCGCTAAGGCATACAGTGTAAAACGGTAGTATTGATTTTAATAGGTGCTTTATGTCCTTGGAAAATCTACTTTGAGTAGAGGTTATGTGCCCGTTCCAAATGCCTTCTAGTAACGTTCCGTTATGCATGCTTAGTCCAATCTCTAGTTTCAACTTTACACAAATACCGTTTACTCTGATTTATATATATTTAATAACCTTTAACGTGCTTTCATTAAAGTATGTAATTGTTAATTTAAAACTACTATATATAGTACTATATACCCATCATATACCTACATATATGCGTTAAACCTATAAATACTTGTGGAATTTAAGCGAAGAATGTCGCCTTATTAAGAACATAATCTTAACATATTTCAGGGTTGACTTTTAAATTGATTAAGAAACCATTAATTTAGATCGAGTGGCGCGCGAATGAATCATCTTTTTGTGATTCTTCTATAGGGTGCACTGTAGTTGCAGATACGAAATTCAAGCTTCCGCCGAATACGTATGGGTTGCAAAAATAAAAGAGACGCAAATGCCCTTTCTGTTGAGCCATTGAAGGATCACAGCAAAGCGGTAATGCAAGGGTAAGTAATTTTGGATTTGCTAAATAAATTACGGCATAATTAAGAATAATTACGCATCACACGCTTTCTAGCCATTCGGTTCAAAGAGCAGCATGTATGGGCTGTTCGCTAGGCATAATGGGAAAGGAGTCGTCTAGAGATGAAAACTTATAGCCACGGCCAAAAACCGTTTCAATATAGTGGTGCTTGGATAGGGTGGCGGCGCTGATCTTTTTGCGGATCTTACATACATATACATCAATGACCTTATCAAAAGGTTGATTGTCCGCCAGGCTATAAACTGCATCATAGACCGCGACTCGAGACATTACCTTAGGCGCGTTAATAAACAGGTATTGAAATATAGTATGCTCACGCGGCGACAGCTTGACTGTTTTCCCCGAAATTTCAGGATTGCGCCCATCAAAAAAAGCGGTGACCTCACCAATGGTTATGCTGTCTGTCACTTGCCCATAAGTCCTGCGCGCAATCGAACTGATCCTTGATCGTATTTCAACGCCACTTAAGGGAGTAATAATATCATCATCGGCCCCTGCATCCAGCACGGCAGCAGTTTCCTTGCTGTTGCGCTCTCCGCGGATGACCAAAACTGGGTTGCGGCAGCCGGCTGCACGCAAGCTTTGGATGTGATCCAAGGTGCGCGGAGTGCTTGCCATCAAGAATGGTTGCGGCGTCGCTTTACTGTTGCTCAAAGCGCAGAGGTTTCCCTTAAAAAAACTATCATTTATTTCTATCGGCACCATCTGCGCAGACAAAAGTTCTGTAGCAACGTCTACGCGCCGCTTATCTCGTGGTTCATAAAGGAAGACATTAATCATATGACTGCATGATCTCTCGTTTGAGGGCGCATGAATAAACATGCATAATTTAATCTAACCTTGCATTTAATTTTAAAGGGGTCAAGCAAAAGAAGAATTAACTAAATTATTCTTACTCTGTTCTTGTTTTTCAACCGGTAATGTGTAGTTATAGTTAAACATCCTTGTTTAATGTATGGAGCCGCTGTGCCTATCTATCGAAAACACATACTCTTTTGGCCCGTCCTATTGCTTGGCCTTGCGCTCACATTTTTGACAGTTACGCATGGCTATGCTGAAGTCAGGATCAAGGATATTGCATCATTTGAAGGTGTTCGTAAAAACCAACTGGTGGGCTACGGACTTGTCGTCGGGCTAAATGGGACGGGTGATCGCATTAGAAACAGTCCTTTTACGAAAAAATCCATCGAAGGTATGTTGGAGCGCCTGGGCGTTGGCAATTTGTCCAACGATGATCTTAAGACAAAAAATGCAGCCGCCGTGATGGTAACCGCAATGCTGCCTCCCTTTGCCAAAACAGGATCAACCATTGATGTTGTCCTCTCTTCATTGGGGGATGCTACTTCTTTGCGTGGCGGCACTTTGATTGTAACGCCGTTAACGGGTGCCAACGGGGAAATCTATGCTGTGGCTCAAGGCCCGATTGCGGTGGCGGGTTTTAACGCGCAAGGTGTCAACGCGAGCATTGTTCAAGGCGTGCCCACGGTCGCGCGTATAGAAAACGGAGCCATTGTTGAGAATGAGGTTAAGTTTGCGCTTAGCAGTCTTAAATCTGTTATGCTCTCGATGCGTACGCCAGACTCGACCACAGTAATGCGGGTCAAGGATGCCATTAATGCCGCCCTTGGTTCCAATGTTGCGGTGGCTCTTGATCCCGCGACGGTGGAAGTACATCCCCCCGGAAAAATGGCAATCATAGATTTAATGGCTGAAATTGAGAACCTGCAAGTAACCCCTGACAGCATTGCCAAGGTAATCATCGATGCCCGCTCTGGTACAATTGTTATCGGTGCAAATGTGCGCATTGATAAGGTGGCTATCAGTCAGGGCGGGCTTACCATCTTAGTCGAAGATACATTGGCCGTTAGCCAGCCCGAACCCTTTTCAATTGGGGAAACGGTGGTGGTTCCAGAAAGCAAAGTTGTGGTTGAAAGTAGSRCYGCCAARTTTACGGTGCTAGAGGGCGATGTCAGCYTACARCGYCTTGTGGATGGGCTAAACGCTATTGGGGTGGGAGCSTCTGAAACGATCTCTATTTTGCAGGCGATAAAAGCCGCAGGTGCATTACATGCATATCTGGAAATCATTTAAGGGGTCGTRTRAATGGAAGGGYTKATAAAATCGGTTGGTGTTGAAAGCACACGCTCCCTTCAAAGTACGCCAAAAGTATTAACTAAAACCCAGCATACGGCACGTGAATTTGAAGCGATGTTTTTGTCCCATGTSGTCGAAGAGATGATGAAAACCGTTAACGTCGGTACATTCGGCGGCGGAGAGGCTGAAGAAAAATGGCGTAGCTTTTTGACCAGCGCCATCGCTGATGAAATTGCAGGGCAGGGCAGCACGGGTATTGCCCAAAGCATAGAAAGCGCAATCAGCAGTTATGAAAGTGCAAAAAGGCAAGGAGAACAATAATGGAAAAAAAATTGAACCCCCTAGGCAACATTCAAGATAACACCGGAATTAAAGACCTTATTATATTATTAAACGCAGAAATTACGGCCATAGATAATGGTGATCTAGATCATGTTTTGGATTTATACGATCAAAAAACTGCACTGCTTGAGAGGTTAAAGTCGGCATCTCCTGAAATTGAATCCCAACTCACAACTAAACCCGATGAAAATAAAGGGCTGCGTGATGATTTAACCGARTTGCTCGCCCTTATTCAAAAAGATGCGCAACTTCTTGCTAATATGACAAAAGCAACAAGAGAAATAATCACTGAAATCGCAAGGATCCGAGGGCGTCACAATCTAGACGGCCTGTATGGTTCCGAAGGCAAGAAACGCGTTAAGGTTGTTTCATATGAGCAACAAATTGATAAGTCAGTTTAGGCTAGGGTTGTCTGTGGATAAATAAACACTTGTTTAACGATACTAATGTGTTAGCGTTAACTACGCGGTAAAAGCCGCATTTCGTCAGAAAGACGATCTACTTGAAGCAGAAAATTGGAACAGCTTATGTCTTCTATATTAACGAATAACTCCGCAACAGCGGCGTTATCGGCCTTACGGTCGATCAATACAAACCTCAATGAAACTCAAAACCGGATCAGTTCTGGCTTGAAGGTCGCTTCGAGCAAGGATAATGCCGCGTTTTTCAGCATCTCTGARTCGCTTAAAAGYGACAGYGGGATKTTCAACGCAATCAAYGACAGCCTGACMCTGACAAAAAACTCTATCTCAACAGCTCGGCTTGGTGCCGAAACCGTTGTAGATCTTGTCAATCAATTCTCAGAACGTGTGGCCTTTGCCCAAGGTGGTTCAGCCAGCGTTAGAGMRTCCGTTCAAAACGAATTGGACGAATTAGCGGAACGGATCAGCACCACGATCAGCCAGTCGACCTTTAACGGAACCGATTTGGTAAACAGCACATCTGCTGTGACCGTTGTGACGGGTATTGCGCGTTCATCRGGTGGGTCTATCAGCACAACCACGATCAGCTTTAACCAGCAAGACCTAGGGGCAATCCAATCGGCTCTAGCAGCGATTGATTTGACYACAAGCTCTACAACGGCGCTTTTGGCAGCTGATCTTCAGACGGTTACAACCCAACTGACATCTGCAACTGATGCTGCGACTTCATTGGGTATTGCTGAAAAATCCATCGAGACMCAACAAACTTTCCTRACTGAATTGACAGACCGGATCGACAGTAGTGTTGGTAGTATTGTGGATGCAAACCTGGRAAAAGAGGCCGCCCGGCTTCAATCCTTGCAAGTACAACAACAGCTCGCTTCGCAATCACTCTCGATTGCAAACCAAGCTCCTCAAAACATCTTANGTCTATTCCAGTAATAGACCTTTTTGATCTAAACAGCTAATTAGTAGGGCAAAGTTTTAAATTTTTGCCCTACTAAAATCAATAATCAGGCTAGGCAGATTCTGATTAAAGGTCTAGATTCAAAATAATCTACAAACAAATGTAGAAAAGAGGAAAGCCAACATGGGCATAGCAGCATATAAAAGCATCATCCGGGAAAGCGAGTCCCCACGCCAAATAGAACGCCGCGTATTAACGCGCATTACAGGTGCCTTGGCTGAAAATGCAGCCGAATACGATAGC
>NVSA01000075.1 GCA_002401045.1 Paracoccaceae bacterium | reverse complement strand
CTTGATGCAGATTAAAAGCGGCTTCGTTTAAATGTCCCTTACTCATGTAAAACGCGGCACCCTCCAAAGCAACTTTGGCATTCTTCCCCCACAATTCGGAATACTCCACCGCCAATTCATACGTCCGTTTCGCATCGGGCGGGGTCGGATCAGCCAAACGATATTTCGGCGAGCCGTTCTTGCCGTCGGCATATTCATACAGCATGACGCCCTCACGAATAATGTCATAGAAAAAATATTGCGCGTCTTTGAGGGCAGAGTTTACCTCATGCAACGTGTGTACGATGAATTGTACGGGGGTGTATCGCTCCAATAACCGCTGTTCGGCGGGTAACCAATAATCGACCACATCGGTAAAGTCCGCATGATCGACAATCACCAGTAAATCATAATCGGAAAAATACCGTCCCTTGGGATCATTGACCCAATCACCACGCGCATAAGAACCAAATAAAATCACCTTAAGGATTTTACCGTTCTTTTTATGTGGCTGGGTCGCATTGGCGATTTTACGGGCAAATTCATCACGCAAAACCCCGACGACCCTGTTCAGCTCACGGATGTTTCTCATCGGTAGATGGTCGAGGGTGGTTTTCATAAAAGCACGATCATTTTTCAGCGATTATTGACCATGTTGGGGGTGGTGTCTAGCGGGGATGGGGGCAACATCCATCAAGAAGGGCGGTGCCTTCCCAGCGAAACATGGTTTCGCTTACAACGCGACTGCTTTTGATCCTTCGATCAAAACAGTTAACCCCAACCGTAGTTAAAGCTAACACTAATCCGTTCTTCTTCAATCATGTTCATCGGGACTTCGTGGCGTAGCCAGCTTTCCCACAACAAGATATCCCCTGCCTTGGGGGCGACATAAGTAAACGGGCGCAACTCTGGGCGGGCATCGGATTTACGGATCGGCGCGGCCATCATCATGGCGGAACGCGGGTCTTCGAATTTGATCGCGCTGGCACCCTTTGGCATGGTGACATAAGTCGTGCCACTAATCACAGAATGTGGGTGAATGTGACTGGTATGAATACCGCCTTCGGGCAGGATATTAATCCACATACTATCGAGGGTGATCTCTTTACCGTCCAAATCAAAATCCAGATCAGCAACAAATGCGGCGACATGTTTATCCAGCACTTTGACCAAATCCGCAAAGATCGGAAAGCGCCATTCAAGATCGGTTAGCGACGCATAGCTGGTGTAGCCAGCATAGTCGTTTTGCTCACACCACGCTTGACCTGCTTCATCATCGTCGGCAATTGCCCAGCACGATGTTTCCAATTCGGATGTGTCCACAGGGTTGCCCAACTCGGACAGCTGGGCGCGGTAAAGACGGGTGACGAAGAGTGATTCTATTTGTGACATGGGGTTACATAGCGCAGGGTGAGGATTGCTGGCAATGCACCAGCGGGTTTAGATTACCAAGCTGGCACTACCCTTTAGGAATTTGACATCCTAAAGGGTATTTTCTGTCTATATTTTATTCGCTTTGGGTTTCCACTCCAATATCGTCCTCAGAGGGCGTCTCAAATACCAACCCAGATGTCTCATCAAATTGCATCACAGGACGCTGTGGTTTTGAATTCAACAACAGACGCGTCACATCTGGTCTCGAATAATGCCCAGCAGGGTCCGCAACCGCTTTTGAAATTGTAATCATATTCAAATCAATTTCTGCGATAACTAAGCCTTCTTCATTCTCATCGATAACGTTACCAATAGAACGCCCATCTGGCCCAAATATTTTGGCAAAACCGCCGCCCAGACCTAACATGGCTTCTTTTTTAGCATCATCTTCACAGATAATCTCTTGCATCTCTTTTGATACAATTGCGCATGCTGAAATCACAAAACAGCTGCCCTCTAAAGCATACGTACGGGTCACAGCAATATTCGCTTCAGGGCCTAAGGCGTAAGCAATATCCCTATAAAGACTATAATTTGGCCAAGCCGCACAATGTATTTGTTCATTTTGGGCATACATTGCATATTTGCTTAGAGGTTGCCCGTGCTCCCAACATGACAATTGTCCGATACGACCTAGTGATGTATCCTTTACAGCCAGATCACTGCCATCGCCTTCACCATAAACTGTGCGTTCAACATGTGTGGGTTTTAGTTTGCGACGGCGTTTGATAATTTCTCCATTTTCATCATAATGCCATTGCGCAATGTAAAGGCTACTGCCGTCACGCTCTGAAACGCCCATTGAAATTTGGATGTTATTATCTCTGGCCGCTTTAGCGAGCGCTTGATCCTCTGCACCGCCCGCTTCAACGCTGTTTTCAAAATATGGCACTACAAATTTCGTGGACCATGCTGGGGAATCTAGCCAAACATAATAAGGGTAACCTGGCAGCCAGACTTCTGGAAATACGATAAGCTTCACATCTTGAGCAGCGGCCTCTTCAATAAGACCAATCGCCTTTTCTACGCCCTTTGATAAGTCCAAAAATGCTGGCGCAACTTGCACTGCAGCGACTTTAAATACTTTGCTCATATTATTTCTCCCTTGTTTAGGGGAAGAGTAGCTCATTAAAAGGATGGCTACTTTCTTGTTTGGGCTTAAAAACTTTCGTTTTTTCGCCAAAGCCACAATACTTGGCTAATTTTTAGAAAATTTTGTCATATTCTGCTACAAGTGAAGAATGTAAGGATATAAGAATGACCACGTATTATGACACAGCAGATGTTTCGTTTAATCGCCAGTTCGACTATTGGCGCGAAGCGGTTTGTGAAACATATGTCAAGCTTGGTTGCTCCACAGATACTAAACAATGTTTCTCAGGCCGCATAAATGTCGACCACCATTCCATATTATCTATCTCTCGCATTGGTGGATCTGCACATAGTGTAACACGCCGAATAAAAGATATTGGACAAGCCACGGAGGCATATTTTCTATTAAGCTTACAAATTTCTCAAAGTACGCAAATATCACAATTCGGTGTTGAAACGATACTAAATAAGGGAGATATGCGGTTTTATAGCAGCACGGATCCCTATGAGGTAAAAGTTGAAGACGGCTTTAGCAAATTGGTTATCCAGCTACCAAAAGAAAAATTATTGTCTCGTATTCCAAATGCCGAAATGTTGGTAACTCAAAAAATTGACGGGCAATCATATATTGGGCAGCTCATTGGCAAAAGCATTATTGATTTCTCTGAATATGCCAGCAAACAGGAACTGATCGTTCAAGCCCTCATTCAAGATACTTTGTTGGATTTGATTGCAACAGCCTTGATCACAAACACGAATGATAGAATAGAACTCACCTCACCCGAGCAACAGACAATATTACGAACCAAATACTTTATTAGGAATAACCTCTCCAATATTGAACTTGACCGACATTTGATTTCAAATGAAATAGGAATATCAGTTAGGCATCTAAACAGCATATTTGCCAAAGAACAAACTTCAATAAGCAAGTTTGTTCGTGACATGCGATTAAATACAATCGCCGATGAAATGCTTGATGCTCGGTATATGAAATTATCGATAAGTGAAATTGCACTAAAGTATGGTTTCCAAAACCTTCAGCATTTTTCAACGATATTCCGCAAAAAATTCAACAAATCACCGCGTAACTTTAGGCAGCAGGGCTAGTTTTCAAAACATCCCTAGCCGCAAAGCCCAGTGGTTTAGGCTTTGCGTTATGATATATTCACTTAAACAGTCACCATATTAAACTTACCCGTTCAGCTTAACAGGTAAATTCAACGGGCCACGAAAGGCAAAGCCGCTCCACACGACGCTGGAGGGATCAACCAGTTCCATATTTGGGAAACGTTCAAAGATCAGCGGCAACATGATTTCACCCAACATCAAGCGGGCGATGTTGGTGCCCATGCACAGATGCGGGCCACTACCAAAAGCTTGGTGTTTATTAGGCGACCTGAAGGCATTGAACTTTTCAGGCTCCTCATACAGCTCTTCATCATGGTTCGCCGAGGCTTGTACGGTCATCAAAACTTCGTCTTTGGGAATATCAAAGCCGCCGATTTGAGTGTCTTCGATAGCCCGGCGGGTACTGATCTGAATGGGGGCAACCCAACGCACGCCTTCTTCAAAGGCTTTGCTCCATTCGCCTGTACGCTTCAACTCTTCGAGCTGGTCAGGGTTTGTTAGCAAGCCGTATAAGATCGTCAAAAGCGCATCGCGGGGTTCATTAATACCGCCGCCGATAGCGATTTTGATATTGGACAACATTTGTGGCCGCGTAAGCGGGGTTTTGGCGTTGAGCATCACCGATAAACAAGACTGATCTGGATCAGCCAGTAGGCGATCAACGTTATCTTCAATGGCTGCATTCATATGGACATGGGCTTGATCCACACGACGAAACGGTTCGCGTGCCAAGGCAAAGTTCCCKGCCCCGTCGATCAAGGCCTGTGACCAGTGCTGCATGTCTTCGTCGCCCGCTTGTGGCATTCCGAGGATTTCAGACAAAATAGCGGCGGAAAGCGGCCCTGCCAGAGCRGGGAAAAGATCAATGACTTCGTTRCGYGGCAAACGGTCCAAATATTCATTTGCAAGGCGCACATAGGCAGGCTTCCAAATYTCTTGCAGGTTTTTGGTGGTAAAGGTTGGCATCATCGCCATGCGTTCGCGCCTGTGATCCATACCATCTTTACGCATCAGCGTCTGGGCGTGAAAAGCGCGCTCCATTGGCGTATTTGGATCGTCTGAACTAAACAGCGCCGGGTTGTCTTTGACGGCTTTCGTTAACGAAGCTTTGGTTAGCATCGTACGGTTAACGGATTTCACCCGCAAAACWGGKGTYTCTGCCCGCATTKTTTTGTAAAGGGGATAGGGATCATCGGTCAATTGCTGGATCGTTATTGTTTCATCTAGGGGCGCCAAAGCCATGTGAGAATTCCTCGCTGTTGAACCGCTAAATTAACCCCAATAGGCAAATCAGGCAATCACATGACTTTTATTGCACTAATCTAAAAAATTGATACTGTAGCCAGTAGCAAACCCTTTAGCCAAATCGTGATATGCAATGAAACTGCCTAATCCATCGAATACAGATTTTAATGCCCTGCGTGTTTTAACCAAACTGCACGACTGTCAGTCCTTTACCGCAACCGCGATAGCCTTTGATGTCAATCAATCGGCGGTAAGTTACACTATTGCGAAACTGCGCAAGGTCTTTAGCGATCCTTTGTTTTTTCGCCATGGCAATCAGGTGATCCCCACTGAGCGRTGCACTGAGATCGTTGGAACGCTTTCGTCCATGTTGGAACAATTCGATGATCTGGTCACGGCGGTAGAGTTTGATCCTGCAACAGCGACGCGCGAAATTACCATCGCGTGTAACTTCTATGAGCGCCGCTTGATTATCCCGCACATTCTACGCCGCTTGCGTATTGAAGCACCGAACATTCGACTAAAAACGATCAATTCATCCTCCTTGGGCGCACAGCAATTAAAGGACGGCGCGGCTGATTTGCTCATCGGGCCGCTGATCCCTGATGAGCCTGATTTTTATTGCCGCACGTTACTGCACGAACACTATGTCTGCATTATGGACCGCGCGAACCCGCTGGCGGAAAAAGAGCTGAGTTTGGACGCTTATATTGCCGCTAACCATGTGGTGGTGACCTATGGCGGGCTGTGGAAATCACGCCATCAGGTTGAGCTGGAAAACCTCGACCTGCAAGTTCATGAAACGGTTTCAATCCCCAGCCCCGCAGGTCTGGGCGAAATGCTAGCAGGCACAGATTTGATCGCCACAGTTCCCAGCCGTATCGCGCAGACATTTGAGGCACCAATTTGTTGCACCCCCTACCCGCTGAATGCCACTTTGGAAATTGATCTGGTCTGGACAACGCGAACACATCATTCGCCGATGCATAACTGGCTAAGGACAATGATATCCAAGCAAGTGCGTGAGTGTATGGGGTAGGTTTTGGGCAAGAAAAAACCCCTGACCTTGCGATCAGGGGTTTTAAAACTTTATCTAAACTAGCCTACGGCTTTTGGCCTTAAGGCCAAATAGCTGTTTACCAATCTTCGCGTTGAACTACGCGAGATTTTACAGGTAGCTTCATTGCCGCTAAGCGTAGAGCTTCGCGAGCTACGTCTTCTGAAACGCCGTCGATCTCAAACATGATACGACCAGGTTTCACTTTTGCAGCCCAGAATTCTACAGAACCTTTACCTTTACCCATCCGAACTTCGGTAGGTTTTTTGGTGACAGGTAAATCTGGAAAGATGCGGATCCAGACACGGCCTTGACGTTTCATATGACGCGTCATGGCACGACGAGCAGCTTCGATTTGACGGGCAGTCACACGCTCTGGTGTGGTTGCCTTTAGACCGAAAGACCCAAAGTTCAGTTCAAAGCCACCTTTAGCTTCGCCCTTGATACGGCCTTTGTGCATCTTGCGGAATTTAGTACGTTTTGGTGAAAGCATTCTATATCTCCTTCAACCCGTTAACGACGTGGAGGACGGTTGCCGCCCTGACGAGGTGCTCCGCCTTCTTGCGCTTCTGCAATACGACGATCGTGTGCTTGCGGATCATGTTCCATGATTTCGCCTTTGAAAATCCAAACTTTGATACCGATGATACCATAAGCTGTTAGACCTTCGCTACGCGCATAGTCGATGTCAGCACGCAAAGTGTGCAATGGAACGCGACCTTCACGGTACCATTCAGTACGCGCAATCTCAGCACCACCAAGACGACCTGCACAGTTAATACGGATACCTAGGGCACCCATGCGCATTGCGTTTTGAACAGCACGTTTCATAGCACGACGGAAAGACACACGACGCTCTAGTTGTTGAGCCACTGACTCTGCAACCAATTGCGCATCAAGCTCTGGCTTGCGAACTTCAACAATGTTGAGGTGCAATTCAGAATCTGTCAAACCAGCAAGTTTGCGACGCAATGTTTCAATGTCTGCGCCTTTCTTACCGATGATCACACCAGGACGTGCAGAGTGAATAGTCACGCGGCATTTCTTGTGTGGACGTTCAATGATCACGCGGGAAATACCAGCTTGAACACATTCTTTCTTGATGAAATCGCGGATTTTCAAATCTTCTAGTAGAAGATCGCCGAAATCTTTGCTTTCAGCAAACCAGCGGCTGTCCCATGTACGGTTGACTTGCAGACGGAAGCCAATTGGATTGATCTTTTGACCCATTATGCTTGCTCCTCTGAAGGCTGACGGACAAGAATTGTAACCTGAGCGAATGGCTTCAGGATCTTGCCGTAACGACCACGCGCACGTGGGCGACCGCGTTTCAGTGTGATGTTTTTACCAACATAAGCTTCTGCAACGATCAACGCGTCCACATCAAGCCCGTGGTTGTTTTCAGCGTTCGCAATTGCAGACTGCAAAGTTTTCTTTACGTCTTCTGCAATACGTTTCTTTGAAAACGTCAAATCAGCCAAAGCTTTATCCACTGTTTTGCCGCGAATAAGTTGCGCAACAAGATTCAGTTTCTGTGGGCTGGTTTTTAGCATGCTGGAAACGGCCATAGCTTCGTTATCCGCAACGCGACGAGGATTCTTAGACTTAGACATCTCTTACTTCCTTTTCGCTTTTTTATCAGCCGAGTGACCCGTGTAGGTCCGTGTCGGGCTGTATTCGCCAAATTTTTGACCGATCATATCCTCAGACACATTCACAGGGATGTGCTTGCGGCCGTTATAAACGCCGAAAGTCAAACCCACGAACTGTGGTAGGATCGTCGAACGACGAGACCAGATTTTAATAACATCATTTTTGCGCCCAGATTCACGTACAGCTTCTGCTTTTTTAAGCACGTACGCGTCAACAAATGGGCCTTTCCAAATCGAACGAGGCATATCTTAACGACCCTTCTTCTTAGCGTGACGAGAGCGAATAATGTACTTATCCGTCGCCTTATTAGAACGTGTGCGCGCACCCTTAGTAGGTTTACCCCAAGGCGTCACTGGATGACGACCACCTGAAGTACGACCTTCACCACCACCATGCGGGTGATCTACAGGGTTCATAACAACACCACGTACAGATGGGCGGATGCCCTTGTGACGGTTACGACCCGCTTTACCCAAGTTTTGATTTGAGTGATCAGGGTTAGATACGGCACCAACAGTTGCCATACATTCTTGACGCACCAAGCGAAGTTCACCCGAAGACAAACGCACCTGAGCATAGCCACCATCACGGCCAACGAACTGAGCATAAGAACCAGCGGCACGTACCATTTGTGCGCCTTTACCTTGCTTCAACTCAATGTTGTGGATGATTGTCCCGATTGGCAAACCTGTGAACGGCATTGCGTTACCTGGTTTGATATCAGCCTTGGCAGATGAAACAACAGTGTCACCAATAGCCAAACGCTGTGGTGCAATGATGTAAGATTGTTGACCGTCTTCGTATTTGATCAGCGCAATAAATGCAGTCCGGTTAGGGTCGTACTCAATACGCTCTACCACGGCTGGAACGTCAAATTTGTTCCGCTTGAAATCTACGATACGGTAAAGGCGTTTTGCCCCACCGCCTTTACGACGCATAGTGATCCGTCCGGTATTGTTCCGACCGCCATTTTTACGCACACCTTCAGTGAGCGCTTTAATAGGACGGCCTTTCCAAAGCTCGGAACGGTCAATCAGAACCAACCCACGTTGGCCTGGCGTCGTCGGTTTATACGACTTTAGTGCCATTCTTTTCTGTCTTCCGTTTTAACACAACCCATGTGGGGCTGCTCTGGTTATACGGCCCCGTAGGTCCGTTTTTGCAAAACCAAACGGCCACGGAACGAATCCGAAGCCGACTGATCTGTGCCAAGTATCAGGGATGGTGGGGGGTGTCTATAGGTTGGGGCTGGTTTTTGTCTAAACCTTGAGGGTTCAAAAAAGCCGCGCATCGACGACGCGCGCGGTGGCGATGCTACATATTTAGCAAGCAGTTTATCCCGCCGCGCCCATAAGACCTACCAAGAGAACACCAAGCCTACAAAATCGCCGCCGCGTGGGGGCGCGTCGTCGATGCGCGGCGGCCTGCGGCCTTGATTCCGCACTTGTGAATTAGTAGACAAGCGGCTCCCTAGTCTCTCAGATCGAAATTGCGCAGAAATTCTCACGCCTCCGTTATTACTGAAAGCAAGCTTTCACAAGTAAGAGGCCCCACTCACCCACCCGAGATCGGGTGCTAGTGTTTCACTTTCTCACATTGGAATACCATAGGATTGTAATTCAGTCCTAACGCAAGTAGCTTTGAATTCAAAAAGCATATAGGAGAGATTAATTGTCCACAAAACTTCCATACCTAGCCTCACCAGGAACAGTAAAAACTGTACTTGATAAAATCATCACCGCGCGAACTCCAGAACGTTTCACCCAAGACTTTTTAGAAACAAAGCTCGGAGCAAAGGGGGGCAGTGCTCGAGCTGTTATCCCACTACTAAAGCGAATTGGCATGTTAGAACAGGATGGCAGCCCAACTGATATTTATCGAAAATTCAGAAACAATGGAACATCTGGAGCCGCAATGGCAAAGGCGATCCGTCATGGCTACAAAGAACTTTATGATCGAAACGAATATGTTCACGAACTAGAAAAGCCGAAGCTTCTTGAAATAGTCAACGAAATTTCAGGAAAAGAAAAGGGCAACTCAGTGGACTCTTTCACCGTTTCGACATTTTTGAACTTAAAAGAATATTCTGACTTCGAAGCCAGCTTTGAAGAGGCAAAAAATGAACCCTTAGATGTAAAGCCGACAACTTCACAAGAAACCAATACTCCCTCGTCAACGGCACAAAGAACACCAATAAAACAAGCGCAAGGGGACACTCCATTAGCCCTCGCATATTCAATCAACCTTCACTTGCCTGAAACCGATGACATAAAGGTGTTCGATGCAATCTTTCGGTCACTAAATAATAATATCCTTAAGCAAACCGATGGATAAACATACTATACGCTACTTTATGTTAAATAACC
>NVSA01000074.1 GCA_002401045.1 Paracoccaceae bacterium | reverse complement strand
TCGCAAGCGCGGGCGATGTTGTGGCGTCACAGGCCTTACTCGATGCGATCGCGGCGGCGGCACAAACGCCGCAAGATGCTCTGGGGATCACGGCGTGGTTGCTGGGCATTGATGTCGGATCGGTGGCCTATGTGTTGATGGTGGTTGCGTTGGGCAGTGTGTTTGACGATGTGGTCAATACCGAGGCAGGCTCAAGCGGCGATGATACGCTGATCGGGACGCAGTATGAGGACGTGCTGGAAGGTCTGGGCGGCAACGATACGCTGCAAGGGCTGGCGGGCGACGATACGTTGGACGGCGGCGCAGGGATTGATCGTATCATTCTGGACGGTAGCCATGATGAATTCATCTTTGCATTTGATGGTGCGCTGAGTGTGACGGATACGAACACGACAACGGGTGTTGATGACGGTAGCGATACTTTGATCGACATCGAGCAAGTCATCTTTGGCGATGGGTATAGTGCTGAGATTGATACAAGTGGTCAAAATACGGTGATTGAGTATTTTGCATCTGGCAGCAGTCAGGTTGATGCACGGCATGTTTTGGATACCAATAGTATGCAGACATGGGTGGATTATAAGCAGAGTTTTGATGCGAATGGCGTTATTGTTGATATGGTCAGAAACTTCGATGATGGCCGTGTGCYGGRTCGGGATTTTGTCGATGGGGTGTTTACCGCGCAGACCGTGACGGATGTTGAGGATATTGATGTATGGGCCAGTTATACTCAAACTTATGATGCAAATGGTACTTTGACTGATCTTGTTAAAAACTATGATGACGGGCGTGTATTGGAGCGAGACTTTGTTGATGGGGTTCGCAGTGCGCAAACGATGACTGACGCTAGCGATTTGTATTCATGGGCTGATTACACCCAAACTTATGATGCAAATGGCGTTATTATAGATCTTGTCAAAAACTACGATGACGGGCGCGTGTTGGATCGGGATTTTGTTGATGGAATGATCAGCGAGCAAACGATGACGGATGTCGGTGATGTGTATTCATGGGCCAGTTATACTCAAACATTTGATGCAAGCGGAAACCTGATCAGTACGACTTACKTGGATGATGTCATTTTGTAGGGCATAAGAGGGATTAGTCCTGCAGTCAAAAAACGCCTTCTGGCCACCTAAGTATAACGGCTTTTCAAAAGTCAGATATATGTGCTTGGGTGTTGTTTTTCACGATGAAAACTTTAGTTTGCAGGTAAAGTAAAAAGGAATGCAAAAATGAATGATAGTTTTTTGGCCGTTGGGCTGTATACGGGTCTGCTGGGGCTGATTTTTACGTGGCAATTGGTGAATATCTCAAAGGTGCGCATGAAAGAGGGCGTCTTTATGGGCGACAAGGGGAATGTGCGGGTGATCCGTGCGATGCGGGGACAGGCAAATTTTGTTGAAAATGTTCCGCTGATTTTGATCATGTTGATGATCATGGCGGCGGCTGGCACGCCGATTTTGTTGATCCATGCTTTGGGTGTTGTGCTGGTTATTGGTCGCTTTTTACACGGCTATCACTTTATCCAAGATGACGCGCCTGGCTGGCAGCGACACTGGGGCGCTATTCTTTCGACGATCGTTCTTATTGTGGGATCCGTTGGTTTGATTGGCCACGGGATTGCGGCGTTATTCTAAGGCTTGATGCGAAGGGATAGCCGTTGAAATGACGGTTATCCCTTGTTGAATAGGCATAGAACCACTAGGTCTATGCCATGTTTAAAATACCAAAAAAATTAAAGCGTGGCGCCGTTGTAAATGTCGTGCGCTTGTCTGGTGTGATTGGCGGCGGCGGGCGCTTCGGTGGCTCTGCGATCAATGATGCAACTGTTGGGCCTGTGTTGGAACGCGCGTTTCGTAAAGGTAAGCCTAAAGCGGTTGCGCTTGCGTTGAACTCGCCTGGCGGATCGCCTGTGCAATCGTCCCTTGTTGGCGCACATATTCGGCGTTTGTCGGTTGAATTGGACATCCCCGTTTATGCATTTTGTGAAGATGTTGCCGCATCTGGGGGCTATTGGTTAGCCTGTGCGGCGGATGAAATTTATGTTGATGATTGCTCTATTGTAGGATCAATCGGGGTGATTTCAGCGTCTTTTGGCTTTCATGAGTTCTTGGAAAAACAAGGCATTGAGCGCCGTGTGCATACGGCGGGTAAAAACAAAAGCCTAGCCGATCCGTTTAAGCCTGAGCGCCCCGAAGACGTGAAGCGTCTTAAAGCGTTGCAAAAGCAAATCCATGATAATTTTATCGCCCATGTTAAAGCGCGACGCGGTGATAAGTTGAGCGATRAAAACCTGTATACTGGTGAGGTCTGGGTAGGCGCTGCAGCGATTGCCGAGGGCTTGGTTGACGGTGTGGCGCATTTAGCCCCGAAGATGAAAGARCTGTTTGGCGAAGATGTTAAGTTCCGTGATCATGGGCAAAAGAAATCATTTCTAAGCCGTTTTGGYATTGGGTCTGCATCGAGTGTACTTTTTGGTTCTATTGAAGAGCGTGCCCATTGGGCAAAGTTTGGATTGTAGGTCGATATGGTCAAAATTGTTTCTCTATTTTTAATTGGAATGCTGGTTATGGCAATGTTTGGTAAGTTGCGCTTGCCAAAACTGCCTAAAATAATGCGCAAGCGGACTATTGAGACTGCGCAAAAATGCAGTACATGCGGTACGTATAAAATTAAGAATAAGCCATGCGGTTGTACCGCGCGTAAAGCTAGTAAAGACGGGAAATAACGTGGACTTTGTATATGTTGCCATAGGATTTATTATCCTGCTTGTTGCGGGTGATGCATTGGTGCGTGGGGCTGTTGGGCTAAGTCTAAAATTGGGTATTCCAGCCTTGGTTGTCAGCCTAACTGTTGTGGCCTTTGGCACATCCGCCCCTGAATTGTTAATCTCAATCAAGGCGGCACTGCAAGGATCTGCTGGATTGTCTTTGGGCAATATTGTCGGATCAAACATTGCGAATGTCCTATTGGTTTTGGGTGTTCCTGCATTGCTGGTCGGGATCACGACACGCCATTCCGCCCCTAAATCAAATTACGTCTATATGATGGTTGCGACGGTTGTCTTTATGGCAATTGCCTTTACGGGTGAATTCAAATTTTGGCACGGTATTGTGATGCTTGTGTTGTTGGCCGGGATATTATTTCAAGCGTATCGCTTGGCCAAAAGTTCGCGTGCGGCGATGTTAGAGGCGACGGGTGAAATCCCTGAGACGGACAGTGTTTGGTGGAAAATCCTTGTCATGCTTGGCGTTGGTGTGATCGGTTTGCCTATTGGGGCGAACCTATTGGTTGAAGGCGCGGTTAGCATTGCGCAAAAGGCGGGTGTTGAAGAGGCGGTTATCGGGTTGACGATGGTTGCGATCGGGACGTCTTTGCCCGAGCTTGCAACAACCGTCATGGCGGCGTTTCGTAAAGAGGCCGATGTGGCGTTGGGTAATGTGATCGGATCGAACATGTTCAACCTGTTGGGCGTCATTGGTGTTACCAGTTTGATCACGCCATTGGCCGTCCCTGCAGAATTCTTGCGCTTTGATTTATGGATCATGCTGGCCAGTTCTGTGGTGCTGTTTCCGTTTATCTGGTTCAAGATGGATTTGAACAAATTTTGGGGTCTCTTGTTTTTGGCGGTTTATACTGCTTATATCGGGATGCTCTTCGTTTAACCAAGGTAGATTGAATGACCTATACTGCAGCTCTTGTTACAGGTGGTGCCCATCGTTTGGGTCGGGCTATGGCGTTGCGCTTGGCCGCGCGGGGTGTGGCGGTAGCGGTTCACTATGCAACCAGCGCCTCTGCGGCGCAGGCTTTGGTCGATGAGATTAAGAGCGCAGGCGGGCAGGCCGCCGCTGTGCAGGCTGATTTGCTGGATTTAGACCACACACAAGGTTTGGTTGCCAAGGCCAGCACGGCGCTTGGGTTGCCTCTGGATGTGTTGGTGAATAACGCTTCAATTTTTGAATATGACCGGATTGATACACTCACCGCTGAAAGCTGGGATCGGCATATGAATTCAAACCTACGCGCAGCAGTGTTTTTGACGCAAGCCTTTGCAGCACAGTTGCCTGAAGCGAAAGCGGTACAAAAGACCGAAGCTGTGGCGCGGGGCTGTATTGTGAATATGGTTGATCAGCGGGTTCGTAAGCTAACCCCTGAATTTATGACCTATTCATTGGCTAAGGCTGGATTGTGGACGTTTACACAAACTGCCGCCCAAGCTTTGGCACCTGACGTGCGGGTAAATGCGATTGGGCCAGGGCCGACGCTGAAAGGTGCACGCCAGACACAGGAACATTTTGACCAACAGCGTGCGAATACTATTTTGCAACGCGGGGCGAATGAGGCGGATATCTGTGCGGCGTTAGAGTATTTATTGGATGCCCCTGCGGTTACAGGGCAGTTAATTTGCGTCGATGGCGGGCAACATTTGGGTTGGAAGACCCCTGATATCATTAACGCTGAATAGCGATATACCGTAGAATATATTATAGGTTGTCCACGTCCGCCACAAAATGGTCACATTCATTTATATTTTCCTAACGAAATCAATCGCTTGCACGATTTGAGAAAATCTTTGCAATAAAAACAATGACTTAAAAATATGCCTATTTTTTRAGCAATGGGCGGAAATGCGCTAAAACAAAGCATAAAAACAGTTTTAAGCGGACTTATCCGCAGACTTATCCACAGGATCAGTGGACAGGTTTTTCCTTGTTTGGTTTGCAAAAATATGTACGTGAGCAAAGAATCAGATATGCACAGGATATGAGCGATAAAAACGACATAGATTCCCTGACCGAAGAGGGCGAGGTTCAAGACACCGCCAACCTAGAGTTAGGACATAAGGTTATTCAGGGCTATCTGGCGTCGCTTGATAACAGCCCGGGCGTTTACCGTATGTTGGGTGCAAAGGGTGATGTTTTGTACGTGGGCAAGGCGCGAAACCTGATAAAACGTGTGTCAAACTATGCAAAACTGACAGGTCACACGGCGCGTATTGGGCGGATGATTGCGAACACAGCATCAATGATGTTTTTGACCACGCAGACCGAAACCGAGGCGTTGTTACTCGAGCAAAACCTGATCAAGCAGCTAAAGCCGCGTTATAATGTGTTGTTGCGTGATGACAAAAGCTTTCCGAATATTTTGCTCACTCAAGCACATGAATTCCCGATGATCAAAAAGCATCGCGGCAAACGATCTGAAAAAGGGTTGTATTTTGGACCGTTTGCATCGGCGGGATCGGTGAATAATACCCTGCATCAGTTGCAGAAAATATTTCTGTTACGCAATTGTACTGACGCGATGTTTGCATCGCGCACGCGACCTTGTTTGCAATATCAGATTGCACGGTGTTCTGGGTCTTGCGTAGGCTTGATCTCAAAAAACGACTATRSSGCGGCGGTCAAGGACGCGACAGATTTCTTAGAAGGCCGCTCTACTGAAATTCAAGAAAAGCTGGCGGGGGAAATGTCGGCGGCCAGTGCCGCGATGGAGTTTGAGCGGGCGGCAGGGCTGCGCGACCGCATTCGGGCGTTGACCCATGWGCAATCAAGCCAAGRGATCAACCCGCGCTATGTGCAAGAGGCCGATGTGATCTCATTGCATTGCTCTGGYGGGCARGCCTGTGTGCAGGTGTTYTTYATCCGCGCGCATCAAAACTGGGGCAATCGRGCSTATTTTCCCAATACGGGAACGGGCGCTGAACCTGCCGAGATTTTAGAGGCCTTYGTTGGGCAGTTTTATTCKAAYAAACAGCCSCCCAARCAGGTKCTRTTRTCCCAYGATCTTGAGAACATAGATTTGGTGCAACAGCTTTTRACGGATAARCTGGGTAAAAARGTTGAGGTTTTGGTGCCGCAACGYGGYGAAAAGTTTGAACTGATCACTCAAGCCATGCGCAATGCGCGTGAATCGTTAGCACGTAAAATGTCAGAGACTGCGACACAGGCAAAATTGCTGGACGGGTTGGCACAGGCTTTTGATCTGGATGCCCCCCCACGACGGATTGAGGTCTACGATAACTCACATATTCAAGGGGCCCATGCGGTGGGGGCAATGATTGTGTCGGGGGTCGAGGGATTTGAGAAATCCCATTACCGTAAGTTTAATATCAAAGGGGAAGATATCACCCCCGGTGATGATTTTGGCATGATGAAAGAGGTGCTTTATCGGCGCTTGAAGCGATTGCTGAAAGAAGACCCTGACCGTGAAACGAATTTATGGCCTGATTTGCTGTTGATTGACGGCGGGGCAGGGCAACTGTCTGCAGTGGCTGAAATTATGGCCGAACTTGGCATTGATGATGTGCCCTTTATTGGGGTGGCTAAGGGGGTGGATCGCAATGCGGGGAACGAAGAATTCTACCGCGTCGGGCAACGCCCTTTTGCGTTGCGACGTAATGACCCCGTGTTGTATTTTGTTCAGCGGCTGCGCGATGAGGCGCACCGTTTTGCCATTGGTACGCACCGCAAAAAACGCGCTAAGTCCTTTATTGCCACGCCACTGGATGAAGTGGCAGGGGTGGGTGCCAGTCGTAAACGTGCGCTTTTGGCGCATTTTGGATCTGCCAAAGCCGTTAGCCGTGCGGGTTTGCAAGACTTACAGGCGGTTGAGGGTATTTCTGATGCACTTGCGACCACGATTTATGACTTCTTCCATGACAAGGGCTGAGAGATCAGTTAGGTAAATATTATGCGCTGGACGATACCAAATATACTGACGACCCTTCGATTGATTGCCGCCCCTGGTGTGGCGATCATGTTCTTGTACTTTGCCCGGCCTTTGGCCGACTGGTACGCGATGATTTTATTCATGTTGGCGTCTATTACCGACTTTTTTGACGGCTATTTAGCGCGATTGTGGAAACAAGAAACCAACTTTGGCCGGATGCTTGACCCAGTTGCCGATAAGGCGATGGTTGTAATCGCGCTTTTGGTGATTGTTGCTCTGTCGGGGATGGATCCGTGGTTGCTCGTACCCGCAACGGTGATTTTGTTTCGCGAAGTCTTCGTGTCGGGTCTGCGTGAGTTTTTGGGCAGTAATGCGGATAAACTGCAAGTTACGAAATTGGCGAAATGGAAAACCACCATTCAAATGGTTGCTATCGCGGTTTTGTTTCTAAAAGGTTTGCTGGTGAATTATTATTCTGGTTTCACCGCAGGGATGGATCAACCGTTTATTGATGCGATCTTGGGTGGTGATGTCGAAGACGTGAACCGTTTGGGAATGTTCGAAGCGGCGACGGATTGGGCGCGGCTTATCGGGCGCATTTTATTGTGGTTGGCCGCTATTTTGACGGCAATTACAGGGCTCGATTATTTCCGCAAAGCCTTACCGTTTCTTAAAGATATCAAATGAGCGTATCGCTGAATGTGATGTATTTTGCATGGTTGCGTGAACGTATTGGCGTGTCTAGTGAGGCAGTTGAAACCACTGCCGCGACCGTGTCTGAATTGATTGATGAGTTAGCCGCGCGCGAAGAACGCTATGCGGTAGCCTTCCAAGACCTTAGCGTGATTAAGGTCGCAGTTGATCAAGTGATGGTCGATTTTTCGACGCCGCTTAAAGGCGCAAATGAAGTTGCATTCTTTCCCCCAATGACAGGCGGTTAAAATGACCGTGCGCGTTCAAAGTGAAGATTTTGATATGGGTGCCGAGCTAAAACTATTATCGCAAGGGCGCGATGATATTGGCGCTGTTGTTAGCTTTAGCGGCCTGGTGCGCGACGACACGGGTGATCTGTTAGCACTAGAGCTGGAACACTACCCTGGCATGACGCAAGCGGCGTTGGCTGATCTGGAAACCAAGGCATTCGCGCGCTGGGATTTGTCTGCTTGTCTGATCATTCACCGTTACGGAAAACTGGAAACAGGCGCGCAGATTATGATGGTTGCCACGGCCAGTGCGCATCGGCGCGATGCCTTTGAGGCGGCGCAATATCTGATGGATTTTTTGAAAACAGACGCGCCGTTTTGGAAAAAAGAGCATTTGAAATCGGGCACCCGTTGGGTGGCACAAGCCACGTCAGATACGGATGCTAAAAAACGCTGGTGACCTATTCGCCCCCAGCGGCTTCTAGCTGTTCGCGGTAATGTTCTGTCTCGCGCCGTGCCGCCCCTAAACCTTGCATTGCAGCATCAAGTTCAGCCTCAGCTTGGGATGCCTTGTTGATCAGTTCGCGTTCACGTTGGTGCAGGTATGTCACGGCTTGGTCGCGCTGTTCTTCGGCTTCGTGCAAGCGTGTCGCCAGATCATCAATTTCAGTGACGTCGGTGGAGTTTATGCGCCGCAAACGGCCAAAGCCCATATGGGCGATCCAGCCTAAGGCAAAAAAGATCATGAATGCGAAAGTGATTGCGATGATGAGTTGGCTCTTATCCATCGTTTTTACCTTTGTTTGTTTTTAGTGAAAACTCAATGCGGCGGTTCTGTGCGCGGCCTTGTTCAGTGTTGTTATCTGCGATTGGATTTACTTCCCCAAACCCGCGTGAGGAAAGCATCTGTAGTTTTACACGGCGCTGAACAAGGGCGGATAGAACGGCATCGGCGCGTTCTTGACTAAGAGACAGGTTGCCGCCCTCGCTGCCTTGGCTGTCCGTAAAACCCCGAATTTCAAATTGCGATGAGGGGCATTCCCCCAGTATTTCGACAATGCTATCGATCACACCGTAACTGGTTGGTTCAATATCCGTCGAGGACGGCGCGAAATCAATTTTACGGACGGCTAGAGCCGCAGAAATCTGTTTTTCACAGGCCTGTGAATCCAGTTCAAGCGCATCTGCGTTTTCCTTTTGAAACAAGGTTTCGTCGTAGGCCACTGCAATGYTGTATTTKGCGCTTGCCCNAAGGCGTGTTGCAAARATRCGMGAYACAATTGTGCTGATGTCTTYTTTGGAACTTTTWCCGCGTAGTGTAATGCTGTCAGGTTCAATGACGACACTGCCGTGGTGTAGATTTGATAACGCTTCTAGGCCGGCCATACTGCGCAGGCTCCACCCATCGGGTAGGCCATCAACGAYACGGGTCTGGTTAAAGACCTTTTCTTTGCCGAACAGGGAATAGGCATATGTCGTGATTGTATCCTTGCGCAATTGATCAGGTAGGCGACCGCGCAATTGAACCAAGCCTTCGGGGCTTTTGGTCGTGGTAAAATCAGGGACTATGATTTCGCCCGTTTGCCCATCAATCAAGGGTTTTGGTGTTAAAATCGCGTCGAGTGAAAATAGTTTAGGCAGTGCATTTTCGAGTTTAGCAACGCTGGTATCAAAGGTTGATTGGTCAACGTTTTCAGAGGCGATYAGGGAAATGTCTGAATCCGATATGGTGATTGTAGCATTTTTGAGTTCGGCCATAACATCAATGGATTGAATGATTGCTTTGTTCCAATCGGTGGTGGGAACGCCTAAGCCCACAGCGCATGTTGTCTTGCCTGTGATGTTGACACGGTGCAGGGCGCGGGTGATTTTTGCGCTGGCAAATTCGGTGTCGGCGGAACAGGCTTCAAGTGTGCCCTTGCCGTTTTTTACCTTTAGGCGAAACAAAAATGGTGCAATGACRGGGCGCGGCGCTGAAATATTRAGCACCAAGTTCATGCCCTCTGGTTTGTCTTTGGACAGCAACTTTTCAAGGTTTTTTTGTTCTTCTGGTGTGTCAGATACAGCCGTGATCCGAATGCGTTCAGGGGTAATACTGATCTTTGAACGCGGCACATGTTTGAGACGTGAAAGCGCATAATCGACCGATGCTTTCCAGCCTTCGGGCGCTTCATAATTAGCTTGTTCCAGCATGTCGGTGATCTGGGTGTCTTTGTCCAGTTTTTGTACGTATTCCAGAATGTAATCGCGTCCCGTTACGGGGGGGATCAAACCAATCAGTGATACGCGTTCTTCGTTGCGTAAAATCTCTAATGAAAAGCGTGGTGGTTGCAAACCTTCGGGTTGGGATACGCTTGTGC
>NVSA01000073.1 GCA_002401045.1 Paracoccaceae bacterium | reverse complement strand
AACCCCATTGGTCTGGCCGCAGGGTTTGACAAAAACGCCCAAGCGATTGCGCCACTGACACAAGTGGGTTTCGGATTTATTGAGGTTGGCGCGGCCACGCCCAAGCCCCAAGATGGCAACCCGAAACCGCGTCTGTTTCGCCTGACGAAAGACCGCGCTGTGATTAACCGTTTCGGCTTTAACAACCAAGGCATGAACGCGATTGCCGCGCGGCTGGCAATGCGGCCTGATACGGGTGTTGTGGGGATCAATTTAGGGGCAAATAAAACCAGTTCGCACCGCGCAATTGACTACGTAGAAGTGCTAGAAGTCTGCGGGCCTCATGTGGATTTCGCCACCATCAATGTCTCGTCGCCCAACACCGAAAAACTGCGTGATTTGCAGGGACGATCCGCATTGTCTGCATTGGTCGCAGGGGTGATGGAAACCCGTGATGCGCTGGAACGGCCTATTCCGATTTTTCTAAAAGTAGCGCCTGACTTGACCGATAAAGACATCGAAGACATCTGTTATGTCGCCCGTATGGCGCGCATTGATGCGATTATCGCGACCAATACCACTGTGAAACGTGACGGCTTAACAAGCGATGACCGCGATCAAATGGGCGGGCTATCTGGTGCGCCTTTGTTTGAGCTTTCAACTCAGATTTTGGCCAAATTTGCACAGATGCTGGACGGCGAAGTGCCGATCATTGGGGTCGGTGGTATCGCAGATGCCCAGCAGGCCTATACCAAGATCAAAGCAGGGGCGAGCGCCGTGCAAATCTATTCTGCATTGGTTTACGGCGGGTTCTCAATGGTCAATGAAATCGCGCGCGAATTAGACGCGCTCATCGCCGCTGATGGCTATGATAACATTGCCCAAGCAGTTGGCATTGAAAAGGATAATTATTCATGAGCGAGATCACGATTTGGCATAATCCAAGATGTTCAAAATCACGCCAGACCTTAGCACTGCTAACGGATGCAGGTCATGCGCCAACGATTATTGAATACAAAAAAACGCCGCCAACAAAGGCTGAAATTCAGGCCGCTTTAACGGCACTAGGCCGCAGACCGATTGAGATCATCCGCACGGGCGACGCGCTGTTCGCAGAATTGGGTTTGAATAAATCCGATAACGACGAAGTCTTGCTAAATGCCATGGCTAAGAACCCTGCATTGATCGAGCGCCCGATTGTTTTTGCCAATGGCAAAGCCGCACTTGGACGCCCGCCCGAAACGGTGCTGGATATTCTTTAATCTGGCAGTGAGCGTTCTAATCTGGGGTAGCAAAACCCCAGTGTAATGCCGCGCACGACCAGTAGGATCAGCAGGCTTGCCCATAGTCCGTGATTGCCCAATAGCGGCAAAAGCACACTAACGCTGAGCGCATAAATCAGCCCTGAAATAATCATCATATTGCGCATGTCTTTACCGCGTGTCGCCCCGATAAAAATGCCATCCAACATCCAACTTGCCGCGCCCGCTATGGGGGCAAAAATCATCCAGATCAGATAGGTTTTAGCCGTGGCACGCACGGGGTCAGATGTGGTCATCAAATCGATAATTGCCCCGCCTAACAGCCAAAACCCGAGAGCCAAAAGCACCGCGCCAACCGCGCCCCAAAGGCTGGTAAGGCGTGCTGCGCGACGAAAAACCTGACGGTTACCTGCCCCCATGGCTTGGCCGACCAAAGCCTCGGCTGCCAATGCGAAACCATCCAAGCCGTAAGCAGTGATATACAGGAATTGTAGCAAGACTTGGTTGGCGGCAAGCGTGACATCACCCAGTTCCGAACCCAGAAACAAAAAGCTTAAAAAACAAGCCTGTAGGATCACGGAACGGATCATAATATCACTGTTTACGGACATCATTCTGATGATTTTCAAGCGGTTAAAAACATGGACCCAATTGCGCCATTCACCTGATAGAAACACGCCGCGCGTCAACCATAAGCCCAGTAATAATCCCGACCATTCCGCCAAAACTGTGGCAAAGGCAACGCCTGAAACACCCCAGCCAAGTTTCAGCACAAACAACAAATCTAGGGCGATGTTCAAACCGTTCATCCACAACTGCAACACCAAGACCGATTTGGTGCGTTCATGGGCAATCAGCCAGCCTGTAACGCCGTAAATAGCGATTGCAGCAGGGGCAGAAAACAGACGGATTTGCAGATATGTGTGGGCAAGGTTCTCAACGGGGTCTGATGCAGGTGATATTTTAAATGCCGCCCAGAGTATCGGGATTTGTAGGGCGAAAATGATCACACCCGCACCCAGTCCAATGAACAGCGAGCGGGTAAAGAGTGCCGCGACTTCCGCGTGTTCTTTCGCACCAATCGCTTGGGCGGTCAGCCCCGTTGTGCCCATACGCAGAAACCCGAAAATCCAATAGATCGCGGTGGTAATGATCGCACCGATCCCGACCGCCCCGATGGGCACGGCAAGGCCAAGCTGGCCGACAACACCTGTATCGACAGCCCCCAAAATCGGGATGGTCGCATTGGACACAACCACGGGTAATGCAATGCTAATAATCCGCTTATGGGTAAGTGCTTTATCCACCTTTTGGGGGTGAGGTATCTGTTTTTTCGGGCATCAAGAAATGTCCTGTGGCCTGCGCCACCAATTTAGAGCGGTTGTCTTGCCACGTCTCAACATGCACAGAAGCATAGCGCCGCCCTGCACGGTTGATCCGTGCCCGTGCATAGGTATCACGCGACCGCCCAACGCTGAGATAATCAACAGTTAGATCAATGACCTTTGGCAGGGTTGGAAAGGGCATTTGGGCGATTTCATCCCCGCTCAGTTTGTCCGCCTCGATTTGTTTGAACAGATCAATCCAAGCCAACTCAATAATCGCGACAGTTTCCATAAAGGCCGCCATTGCGCCACCGTGAATTGCAGGAACTGTCGGGTTGCCAATCAACTGGTCTGAATAGGCCATGGTTGCGGTCAGCTCATCGCCGCGCCGATCAAAGCTGACCCCTAAAAAGGATGTATAGGGAATGGCGTCAACCAATCGGTTAAGTGCTGCGTCGCGGCGTTCTTTGATGTCTTGTGCTGTATTTGATGTGCGCGCGTTCATGATGATTTCGCCGCCTTATGTTGAAAGGAAAACGCCCCTGTCGCGGTGGCGATCAAACGATCTTTGGAAGTATCCCAGGCAATCACCCGCACGAAAGCCACGGAACGGGTGACGTGATAACAGGTTGCTTGCGCATAAATACGCTTTTCTGGAATGGCAGGGCGCATGTAGTCAATGCGCAGATCCAACGTGACCGAGGCCGCGCCATTATCGGGATGCAAAAACACCGATGCACCACCGCAACTGTCCATCAGTGCAGAAATCGCACCGCCGTGGATGACGCCTGTTGCAGGATCACCGATGAGTTTTTTATCATAAGGCATCGACATGGTGGCGCTTGATACGCCGACCTCTTCCATTTCCATGTTCAGCGCCGCGCAATGCGGCAAGGCTGTAGCAAAGTATTTCGCGGCTTCTTGTGGGGTCGTCATCATGCCCTCCAGTTCCAAAAGTATACCCTTGTATTATTTGGCTTGCTAATTCTGGCGCAAGTGCTAAATGTGCAATTGAGAATTACTCGCAACTAAAATTGGGTAGCCATAACATGTCGCAAACCATCACAGCCCCTAGCGAGAACCTGAGGGTCGCAAAGACAACAACATTGCCATTCTTGGGGCCTGTACGGGTAAACCGTTTGTTGGTTGCACTGGCTCTTTTAGCCCTTGCCGTCTTTCCAGGGACATTGGGCGAAGTGACACGCAACGCCCTACAAGACGCCTATGTTGCAGTCGCAGTATTCGTCGCGGCAACATTGTTGATGTTTTATGGCGCGGAACGGGTTTTCGGCTTTGATATGGGCGAAGTTTTTCGCAATTCCAAAGGCTTTCAAGTGCCATTGGCATCTATTCTAGGCGCAATGCCCGGTTGTGGCGGCGCAGTCGTTGTGATTGCCGCCTATTCATCTGGCAATGTCTCCATGGGCGCGGTCGTAGCGGCGCTGACGGCCACCATGGGCGACGCGGCATTTTTGCTGATCGCCAAGCGTCCTGATGTGGCATTGGTGTTGTTACCCATTGCGTTCAGTGTTGGCATATTATCTGGTTATATCGTTGATATATTTGATAAAAGTTCATTCCAATCCACCACGAACACCCTAGATATCCCACTCATTGGGCGGGTGCGAAAACGCGACTGGTTATATTTCACTCTGATCGCCCCTGCACTATTTTTTGGCGTGATGGATTTGGCACAGGTCCAATTTACCGGTGTGATTGCCACGGGTATTATGGCGCTGTCACTTGTGGGTATTGCGGTCACAATGTTCATCTGGATAACCTCCCCGCTCACAGCCCTCAGCAATACCAGCGATATGGCTTTGACACGCACATCTGAGGAAACCAGCTTTATCACCGCATGGGTTATCGCGGCGTTTTTGCTGTTCGAATATATGTATAATTTCGCAGGCCTTGATCTTGAAGCGATGTTTAAAACCGCTGGGGTTTTGTTGCCTCTGATCGGTATTTTGGTTGGTTTCATCCCTGGATGCGGGCCACAAATCTTGGTAACAACCTTTTATATCAACGGCTTAATTCCCTTTTCCGCCTTGATCGGCAATGCGATTGCAAATGATGGCGAYGCCTTGTTCCCCGCCATAGCGCTTAATCCGCGCGCCGCCTTACTGGCGACAATCTACAGTTCAATTCCTGCGGTCATCGTGGCATACGGGTTCTACTTTTTTGCACCAGGGTTTCTCTGAAACTTGCATTAAACCCTAAAATACGTATTATTTCGCAGATATTAGAGGGTTTTGGGTTTTGGAAGACAAATTAACACTTAAAGAGATGTGCGCGAAATTTGACGTAACACCACGAACGTTGCGTTACTATGAGTATATCGAGCTTATTACCCCCGAAAAAAGCGGGCGTACGCGGCTGTTTGGAACAACCGAATTTGCCCGCCTTGAACTGATTTTACGCGGACGTCGCTTTGGGTTTTCACTCGAAGAAATTCGCCAATGGTTGGAACTCTATGACCCCGATTCGAATAATAAAGCACAAATGGTACAGTGGTTGGCTCAGTCGAATGTGCAGGTCAAAGAACTCGAAGAGCGCAGAGAACAACTCACCGCAACAATTAACGAGTTAAAAGAGTTACGGGAACAAACCCAACGTGCCTTATCCAAGTGACGCCACGTCATTTTTTTGTCTAGTAATAATGGTTGAAGCAACGAAAACTCACCTTACTTAACGGGCAGAATGTTTGAGGTAGCACCATGAGCCAGCACTATTTAACCATCCGCGAGATGTGTGACAAATACAACGTAACCGCACGAACCTTGCGGTTTTATGAAGACCGTGAATTACTATCCCCAATCCGCGAAGGCCAAAAACGGCTTTATACCAAGCGTGAACAAGCCCGGCTAAAGTTGATTTTGCGTGGCAAAACTTTTGGTTTCACGTTGGACGATATGCATAAAATTCTGGAGCTTTATTATGTTGGTGACCAGCAACAAACGCAGGTGCGTCACGTACATGAGTTGGGCCTGTTGCGCCTTAAAGACCTTGAGGCTGAAGCCGTCGCATTGCAAGGAACCATTGCCGATCTAAATCAGGCTTTAAGCGAAAGCGCGGCTTGGCTCGAAACGGTCAAAACCCCTAAAATTGATAATCAAACTGGTTGATATCTTGCGCACAATAATCCGCAACCAAATCGCGGGTCTCTGCGGTATAATAGGACTGATAGCCCGTTGATCGCGGCGATTGGTTAACATGGGGCAAATCCAGTTTCAGCCCCAGCAGGTTCGCGAGTGTAATGCTATCTTGCGCCAAACATTCCAACCGCAGATAAAAATCACACCGATCCACCCCGTCTGCATCTGACACATAGCTTTGGGCTGCGTCATGGAACAGACTGTTTTTTATCGCAGGGGTTCGGATAAAAGCATCAAAGCTTATGGATTGCGCCAGTGCAACAACCGGGTTTTGAAAATTTTGCTCCCGCAGCCAGTGATAGTAAGACACCACCCGATCCCAAGGGTTTCGCACGATGGTAAACACGGTATAGCGCTCGATCTGGTCTTGGGTAACGGCACCGTAGATATCGCGCAGTCGCGCATGTTTCCAAAGCCGCCCCGATGTTTGCAGCGCCTTGGCTTTACTGCGGCGCTTTTGCGCCTTGGGCGTATCCCCGACCAAAATATCGTCTTTCATCGCACGGTCTTCTAACGCCAGACTAAGCGATGTTCCCCCCGTTTTAGGGATATGCACAAAGACGTAGGAACGCCCGTGGGATATGATCATAAGCGGTGTACGCCTTTGTCCGTCTTGAAAGTTACTTAACTTCAAGCAAGTAAATTCGACCTGTGCAAGGCAATTCAGATATAGCAGATTGTGCAATTTCTGGTATAGTCGAAAAAAAGACCGCAAAGGTCACGCAGGCGATGACAGCATTAGAACAGTTTGAACGGTTGGAAAGTCTTGGGCTTTGGCGCGATGTAGACGTATCGCAAAGGGTCGAAGTCGTCGTGTCTTTTGGCAAGGCCAGCCTTGTGTTGTCAGACAAAAATGACCGCCCGCTAACGCATTGGTCGCTGGCGGCGGTTGAAGAAATATCCAACGATGATGGCACCGTAATTTATACCCCCGACAAAGCTGGCAACGAGATCTTGGAAATTTCCGACGATATTATGATTGATGCGATTGCAAGAATTCGCGCGACCATTAAGCGCCCCTACCGTAATCGGGGGCGTATTCGGCTGTTATCGGCGGCATTCACAGCTGTTTGTCTGCTTGTATTAACGGTTTTTTGGCTGCCCGAAGCGCTGGCACAATATGCTGCAAACGCAGTTAGCCCCGCGAAAGCCCGCGAAATTGGCGCGCAAATGATGCCGATGGTTAGCAAACAATTCGGCGCGCCATGCAAGTCCCCCAATGCGGGGCATGTTATTCGCAAGCTGGAAAACCGACTGCTACAATCCCAAAGCACCGCGATTTTCATCAGTGATCTAGGCGCGCGCTATAGTGCGCATTTGCCCGGTGATATTATTTTGGCCAACCGCATTTTAGTCGAAGAATTCACCAGCCCAGAGGTTCTATCAGGGTTTGTGCTGGTCGAAAAAACACTCTCTGAGCAAACCCCGCCACTAAAGGCGTTGTTTCTAAGTGCTGGCAGCTGGAACACCTTGCGTTTTTTGGTTCAGGGACAGCTTAACATAAAAGCCTTAGAACGCTTTGCTCATGAACATCTTAACGGGGCAGTGATCCGTCCACGTTATTCCGAATTGCTGATGCATTTCGAGCTGGCAAAAATCCCCAGCACACCGCTGGCAGAAACATGGGATAGCAATCTGACCACTACGCAAGAACTGGTTGACGGCGACCCCTACCCCACGGCCTATGATCCGATCCTGACCGATACGGAATGGCTGATGYTACAACAAATCTGCGAGACCTAGACCGCGATTAGCTGACCTTTTTCCAAGCGCACAACGCGGTCCATACGCTGTGCCAGTTCCATATTATGGGTGGCGATTAAGGCCGATAGCCCCGTTTCACGCACGATATCCATCAAGGCGGCAAACACCGTATCAGATGTCTCTGGATCAAGGTTGCCTGTCGGTTCATCGGCCAGCAAAATCTTGGGCTTATTGGCCAAAGCACGACAAAACGCGACGCGTTGTTGCTCACCGCCTGACAGCTCTGACGGGCGGTGTTCCAGACGCTCGGCTAGCCCCAAACGCGTGAGCAAATCAGTCGCGCGGGCATGGGCATCCGCCTTGGGCACACCGTTGGCCAGTTGCGGCAAGACGATGTTTTCAACGGCAGAAAATTCTGGCAACAAGTGGTGGRACTGGTAGATAAACCCCACATCYTGACGCCGCGTACGCGTGCGACGACGATCCGATTTGGTGTTTTGTTCCAGCCCTGCGATCCGCACCTTACCGCTATCGGCGCTATCGAGCAGCCCTGCGATATGCAGTAAGGTTGATTTGCCCGCGCCAGAGGGTGCGATAAGCCCCACGACCTCGCCCATTTTGACCTGTAATTCCGCCTTATCCAGCACGGTRATTTCAGTTGGCTCACCACGGTTATAGGCTTTTGATATTTGATCGRGTTCTAGGATATTATTCATAACGAAGTGCTTCCACATACAGGTAARGGAACTTTGCCAGCAACATTCATGAGTATCACAACACTCTTGCATATAAACAAACTATTCATAACGAAGTGCTTCCACAGGGTTCATTTTGGCGGCACGTCGTGCAGGAAAAATTGTCACCACGAAAGACAGTCCCAGTGACAGGCCAACCGCGCTCAGCACGTCACCCAGTTCCAATTTAGCAGGCAAGTTAGACAACAGGCGTGCCGATGGGTCCCAGACCCCGCCGCCTGCCATATAGTTCACAAAGGTAAAGATCGGGTCGATATAGACCGCGAACAAACAGCCCAAGATAACCCCAATGACCGTGCCGATGACACCGACCGAGGCACCACAGATGAAAAATACCCGCATCACCGTGCCTTGGGTCAGCCCCATGGTGCGCAAAATTCCAATATCGCGGCCTTTGTTTTTGACCAGCATAATCAAGCCAGAAACGATATTCATTGAAGCGATTAGCACCAAAATAGACAGGATGATAAACATGATATTATCTTCCATTTTCAGCGCATTCAAAAACGCGCCACTGGCATCTGTCCATGTCCATGCAAGGCTACGATCGCCTGCCGCTTGCATCAATGCGCCTACCAGCGTGTCGATGTCGTCGGGGTCTTCAACCATCACTTCGAATTCATCGACCTGACCTTCGCGGTTGAAAAATGATTGCGCCTCAGCCAGCGGCATATAAACCCGAATTTTATCAATGTCATAGCGCCCGACCTGAAAAATATAGACCACGTCATAGCTGTTCACACGCGGGCTGGTACCAAAGGCGGTTTGCATACCATCTGGGGAAATCAGAGTGATTTTATCGCCCAGATTCAAGGCCAAATCACGCGCAATACCAGAGCCAATAGCAACACCGCTTTGGAAATCGGCTATGCTGCCCCAAGCCTCTTGCGGCTCATTGACCAGTGGCACATTGCGTAAATCTGCCAGGCTTTCGCCCAAAACCTGCACGCCTGTATTACGGCCATTAGCCGAGGCCATCACTTGTGCCTTTACGATCGGCGCGGCGCGGGTCACACCGTCAACGGCTTCGATTTTTTTGCGAATATCATCGTAATTTTTAAACGTGCGGATCGTCACGCCTTGCGGGTCCACATGAGGTGATACATAAATTGAGGCATGGGCATTTGCGCCTAAAATTGTATTGGTAAATTCAATCCTGAAACCAGAACGCACCGCCAAGGTTGCAATCAGTGCAAACACCGCCAGCGCAATGCCAACCAGTGAAATCAACGTCATAACGCTGACCCCGCCTTCGCGGCGTTTGGCACGTAAATAGCGCCAGGCAATCATCCATTCAAAACCTGCAAAGGGTCTGGTTGTTCCGCTCATATTATTTCAGCCTGTCATCTTTTTATGCTCAATGGCACCAGTATAGCAGAAAGGCCGCCAAAGCCGACCCAAAAACCGATCACAAAGATGTTGTGCATTTACACGTCTGCGTAGATTTTACTCAGCTCTTCCAATGCCAATTCAGGTGTCATCTCAACGCTCTCACCAGATTTGCGCGATGTCAGCTCCACAACGCCGTTTTTCAAGCCCCGTGGCCCTACGGTAATGCGCCAAGGAATACCGATCAGATCCATGGTGGCAAATTTTGCGCCTGCGCGTTCTTTGCGGTCATCATAAATCGGATCAAGACCCAGCGCGGTGGCTGATTTATACAGCGCTTCACAAGCGGCATCAGCTGCCTCGTCGCCTTGTTTCAGATTGACAATACCCACCCCGAACGGTGTTACGCCTTCAGGCCAGATAATGCCGTTATCATCGTGGCTGGTTTCAATA
>NVSA01000072.1 GCA_002401045.1 Paracoccaceae bacterium | reverse complement strand
CCCCCGTTTCTATTATTCAATTTACATTACGAAATTTATTTCGAGGAGATCAAAGATCGTTCAGGTATTACTCTCAACGCCAACAAGGATCGTATCCAATACACTAGGAAAGACCTTCAAGTCATGTGGTTGCTGGGATTCTCGCTTTGGAAATCTATCGAACTATTTGGCCCCGCAGTCATCTTGCCAAAAACAATTGGAAGCACATCTGAACAAGTTCTGCGGGACGATCCCGATCTTGATGGTTTTGAGCGGGACTATTCGGAACGCCTGAATGCGATTAGGCAGTTCGTTGAAAAGGATGAAATTGATCTAGAAATGTGGCCTGCAAATATTCCTGAGCCACGCGCTTGCCGGGAGGATTTTGATAGTACAGAAGACATGGCAGTGTTCGACCTTGTAATGATGGCCACAAGCGTATTGTTTTTACACGAGCTTCGGCATGTAAAATTCGCACGAGATCACTCCACAGGAACGCCACGTCCAACCAATAAAGCGGAAGAAGAAATGATCTGTGATACGTGGGCGAGAAGTTGGTTTATGGACAGACTTGGTGTTTATGCAGAAGATAAAAGTCATAGTTACAAAGAAGTTTGCTCAAAACGTGCTATGGCATTAGCCATTGCATCTGAATATCTTCGATTTGCCAACGGTCAACTGGGTCAGTTCGGAAGCGCGGATTACCCCCCACTATCTCTACGCATATCCGCCCTATCCGAAAGCATTTCGCTTCCAGATGATGATAATTTCTGGATTTTGTCTGCGAGCATATTGTTAGGAGAAACTCGGCGGCTATTTGGTAAAACCACACCAGTTCCTCATGGCGCACCGAAAGAAATCGTTAATGCGCTTATCGACTCCTGTCGAATTCAGCTTTAACGTCCCACCGCACATGGTGGGTACTACCAAATATTGAAGTTAAGGTGTTCCGCAAGATGTGTGTGGTAGTACCACACAATCATGAAAAGGGGACTGCTGCGCTCCCCCGTTTTATCCCCCAAAGCCAATGATGATAGACCGGCATTGAGCCTTTTTATCATCATACAAACATATCGGTGTTTGATCCCTCGCAATGGAGACTTCGCTCTCCCTGCACCCATCGTCCATTTCATGGAGACAAAAGAAGGGAGCTCTCGCGCTTACCCTTCCTTGGAACCTTCCCATCGACTTGGGCGGCGTTCCTGCCCCCAAGACCCCAAGGACCAACCCTGCGCGGTTTGGATAGCGCCAACTTGTCAATGCTGGACCTGATTAGGGGCTATCGTGCCCATGAGCTGGCGGAGGGTGCCGACTTCACACTATGTACCAGCATAGCTGGTTATCTAGTGAAGGCTTTTTTATATCAGTTATCAGAAGTGCTTTGCTGCCATTTGGCAAACTGATTTCAACTTCCTCAGCCAGTTCACTGCCAACCAAAGCACGGCCCATTGCGGAATGTTGGTTGATGTTGCCTGTACTGACATCACTCTGGGATGAAACTATGGTTACGGTTCTGACGCTCTTCTCCTGTTCGTCTATGTATTGAAATGACACAGTGTCAAACAACTCGACAACATTGTCATTGCTTACTTGCGGCTGTGTCTGTTTTTCTGACCGAGTCGTATATTGGGCATTTTTTTGTGCTTGTTCACGAGCGGTGAACAGGTCTTCTTGTACCTTCTGTTGAAGGTTTACAACATTGGATAATCTTGCCCGCTCACGTTCTTCCCATTCACCCGCTTTCCTTTTAATCGTCAGCTCTATGTGGAGCTTTAGCTTATCAAATTCTTTGTCTGGATTGTGAAACCAGTCTGTAGACCATATTCTGTATATTTCCCAGCCAAGACCTTCCAACACTTCTTGCCGCGTTCTGTCACGGTCACGAGCTGATTTACTTGAATGATATGCGGCACCGTCACATTCGATACCCATCATAAAACCGTATGGATAGTCAGGGTGCTTTACGCCCAGATCAATGAAGAAACCAGCTACACCTACTTGTGGAATGACTTCACAGCCAATGCTTTCAAGTTTTTCCATCACGCTAATTTCAAAATCGCTATCTGGCTCTTTTCCGGTGATTTCTCCTGTATCCAACGTACCAACAGAAGCATATGTCAGGTAGCCCTTGAACGCTTTTAGTCCTAACGAGCTTGTTTCCGTGACCTTAATATCATCCGGCCTTAATGAGGTAAACAATACGGTGTTGTACTTGGCTCTTGTGAATAGAACGTTTAAACGCCGGTGACCGAACTTGCCGTTTATCGGGCCGAAACGCTGCATTACTACCCCATTTTTATCGGGCCCATACACCGTTGAAATAAAGATAGCGTCCCGCTCATCACCTTGAACACTTTCAAGGTTTTTGACAAAAAATGGCTCTAATCCTCCATCTTCTGTATCCCACTTCTGTCTATAGGCTTCCGCCACGTCATCATGCAGAAATAGCATGCTCATTTCTTCGTAAATTAAATCGCGCTGCTTGGAGTTCATAGTCGCAATACCAAGGCTTTTATCCGGGTGGTCACGCATAAACTTTTTAGCGGCGGCTACGATAGCTTTTGTTTCATCAATATTACAACTCGCATTATATGTGCCGCCAACATAATTATAATGCACACCAAAGTTCTCGCTGCGGTCTTCAGGCGAAGGAAACACAATGAGTCTGTTATCGTAAAAATGAGCGTTTGAATAAGCAATCAGGCTTTCGTGACGCGAACGATAGTGCCAGCGCAAATCCCGCGTTGGTCTGAACCGCCCCAGAGCCAAGTCTAATATGGACTCATTATCGATTTTATCTTCATCATCGTAATCTTCATCACGAACAGTTTGCTTACTGAAGAATGTAGTTGGTGGAAGTTGTTTAGGATCTCCAACAACAACGATCTGGCCAGATCGTGCAATTGCTCCTAAAGCATCTTCGGGGCGCATCTGCGACGCTTCATCAATCACTAGCATATCAAACTTAATACCTTGCGGGGCAATGTACTGTGCCACAGATAACGGTGACATAAGGAAGCACGGCTTCAACGCCTGTAAAGCTCCACCCGCCCTGGTAAGTAACTTCCGAATTGAAATTGCTCTTGTCTTCTCTTTCAGCGCTTGATGTCTGATTAGACCCATATCTGTATATTCAGATACACGCCCCCGACTAATTCCTTCTGGCAATTGTGACTGTGCCAGATTGTATGCCAACTCACGACAGTTTAAATCTATAATTTCTCCATCCAGACGTACAAATCGTTCGCGGACTTCTGTCAGGCTGAATGAAGCCTGATTATCTAGCTTTTTGTTATCATTTAGAGCCTTGTCACAAAGAGTCCTATAGTAAAGGTATTCAAAAATACCTGCGGCTTTTTGATAATCCAACCCTTCCATTTTCAGGATATCCAACAGGTTTGCATATGGTTGCAACTTCGCTGTTTCCAAAAAATCCCGCAAACTAATGTGAGAATTCAAGGCTTCTTTATTATTCAGTGAAGTATCGATGGATTGTGCCATACTTTCTATTGATGCATCTTGTATCGTATCGGTGCCCATATAATCTTTAATGTTCAGATCACTAACTTCCTGCGCCATCAGCATACTGGACTCGGCTTTGTCCAGTTTACTCGCCAATTTCTGCAACAAGGCCGATAGTTTGCCAATGAAGGGAAATAACTTCAAATTATACATGCACGAGTCCAAACCATCTGGCAGATTCAATGCTTCAACATAACCGCTTAACTCAACGGTTTTTCTAAGTTCATCACGGTTTGTGTTCAGCTCATCAAAAAAATCGCCTAACTTACTCTGTAAGGAAAATGTGTTATCTTTGATATAGGATCGTATGTTAGACGCTTTTTTTATAGGGTCGTTAATCAGGCCAGCTAGCTTACTGTAAGTCAAAACAGGGCTGACTTGTTGTTCCAGCAGGAATTCATATAAATGCTCCGTGCTTTGCAGTGATGATTTCATACCTGTGATGAAATCTGCCAATCGTTGTTCATTATCTGAGCAAATACCATCGAGAAGTGCTTTTGCATCAATATCGTCTATTTCTTCCTTCACCGCCTCAATGTCAGACACATCCGCATGCAATAAAAACCGCTTAATCTTATCCTTGTATTCATCGAGTCCGTTGAACTCTTTGCGCACACGGATAGCCCAATCATTGATTGCGGCTAATCCAGAGAAATCAGTATTCATCCCGTCAAAAATTACCCCAGCCACCTGTTGATAACGAACATCCTGTTCAAACGTTGTTTTATCTTCTTTGTAGGACTTTAAGGCTCTTAGGTGATTTGCCATTGCTGAAGCAGATATTTTGTCGGGGCTGATAGATACGGTCTTGTATGTCTTGCGCGCCAAATAATACTTAGGCTTAAAGAACGATAGGGCATTGGCCGTTGAAAGCTCATACACAGCTTCGTTAAGGTCACTCTTTGTAATGTCGTAATTAAGATCGAAGCGCTGCTCTAGTTCGTGCGTCTGGTCATTCAGGTTCTGTTGTTGACTCGCAGCGTTGGTTATAACGAGTCTGTTTGTTTCGCTGATTGCTTCTTCATGCCGTAAAAATAAATGGTCCCTTTCAATATCGGACAGAAAGCCAAATGCTTTCAATAAAAGAGTAAGGTTATTCATGTTAAGTTCGGTATCCGGTATCCCGAATATTTTTTGGGAAATTTTACCGAAGGACCTGTAGGCTTTTTCCCATTGCCTGATTTGGTGTTTCTGTTCTTCAATATGTTGGGTGAGGTCTTCTGTGTTTTGATCTTCCAAATTTAATGATTTGGCCTTCGTACATCGTTTGGATATATCGTCAGCATGCTCAATGCAAAAAACCGGGTCTGCCAGACTTAATTTTATATCAAAAATTAGCTGATCGTATTTTCCAAAGTAATTTATTAAGCTACTTGCCGAGGCCAAAGAGTCCGGCGATTTCAATAGTTTTAATAATCCAAAGTCCACCACTGTATCTTTGAGAGATAATATCTTCTGGCAATCGCTATAAGCGGTTCGCCATTCAGCTATTGTCTTTTTTGCAGTCCATTGAAATTCTTGATCAAATATCTTAATTTCCGCTAATAATAAACTTAGAGTATTTGCGCTCTCTTCGAAGGCTTGAATAATTTCACCAGCTTTTAAAGCACTGGCCTGTACTATTTCCACGCCCACCCAAGGATGTTTATCTTTGGTGTATTTATTATTTTCTAATTCGTAAGATGTAAGTCGTTCAAGTTCGCTACATAGAGACTGTAACTGTTGTTCGCTATAGGATAGGGCGTTTTCAATTCTGATTCTTTTTATAGATACAGGAAGGTTTTCAACTATACTGCGCCTGTTCTGTTCTCCCCAAAGAATGTCATAGATGGTTTTATCTGCCCCCCCGAATGTCTGGTTAAGTGTATCGGAATAATTCCGTAGATAAGACTGTGCCTCCTTGATTTCATCAATTTGCTTTTTCAAGTTATGTGGGCGGGTTGCTGACTTTCTATTTTCTATGGTCGTGGCTAGCCCTGATTTTATATCTTTCAATTTCGCTTTTGTAGAATGAAGTTCAAGACAATAATCACCAAGCCCCACACTTTGAATGCGCTTGTGAACAACATTCAAAGCTGCCATTTTTTCTGCGATAAAAAGAACAGTCTTGCCTTTGTTTATAGCGTTAGCGATCAAATTAGTAATCGTCTGGGACTTACCTGTGCCTGGTGGTCCCTTAATAACGAGGTTTTTTCCCTGCATGGCATCTACGATGGCACTGTGTTGGGAAGAGTCGGCTTCCATAATTAAAATAGGAGCGGCTTCTGTTACTTTAGGGTCTGTGTCTATATCATATATATCTGGGTCGTCAGTAACGGCACTGCCAGAGCCTTCTTTTGCCCCGGCAATCAGGCTTGTAATAATCTCATTATTATCAATACCGTTATTTTCTGGCCAGCGGTCAGGGTCAAGATCATGGTACATAACAAGGCGTGCGAACTGAAAGCGTCCTATTGTGATAAATCGCCTAACACGCCATCCTTTTTGTTTTTCAATGAGGCGTTCAACCTTTTGCATATAGCTTTCTGGTGTATCGTCTTCATCAAGTGCTGGTAATCGTAGTCCGAATTCTTGAAGCTTTTCTGCTAATGGCAAGTTATATTGCGGATCTTCGCCAGATGCCTGAATACTGACTTCCAAACCACCATCTCTTGTTCTTCCATTTGCTGGCTCATCAAGTTGCAACAGCATCAGGGGGGCTAGAAATGGTCTGTCTGAATTATTACTATCATAACGTTCAAGAAAACCGAATGCGGCGTAGAAGGTGTTAACACCCGTTTCGTTTATGTCGGTGGTGATATAGCGCTTTAGTCCAGATAGCTTATGTTGCAGTTCTTTTGGCTTTAAAAGGGTTTGAATGTAATCATCGTAAAATTTGTTTGACTGGAGTTCTCTATCTTCTGGTGCCGTTGGCATATCATACTTTGGCACTAAGTCGTGTTGCTTTGCCCATTGTGCATTTGATAGTGGTTTGAGGTCAGTAAGGGTGGGCAGACCCAAACGTTCGCGCACACGGTTCTTTAGGTCTCGTTCAATAACAGCTATATCGTCAAAGCTATCATCTTGATCTTCCAGATTTTTAATATCTTCTAGATATTCTTCATCCGTTAGCATTGCTTCGCGAACTTCTATCTCAAACTCTTCAGTTTTTTCATCATGTGGTTCGTTATCTGGTTCTGGTAGTGGTTTGAATTTTAGTTTTTTGCCATCTATGAACTCGCCAAATAGGAAGTCAGGTAATTCATCTATGATACGAATATGAGTAAGCGCTTTTTCACTGTGCCTAAAGTTTAGCAGGGCATTTCGATTCGTTAAATCAAGTAATTTCATGCGTAATTCGGCGACTTGTTCTTTAACAAATTCAGTCTGTGATCCTTGCCCCATGAATTATCCTCATAAAATCAGTATTTTTTATTTATAGTATTATAAATAAGGCATATTTCAAACAACTATTACAAATCTAACCTTCTTTTACATTCTCAAAACACCACGTTGCACGCGCTTTTCCGTGTTTGGTTACCCGTTACTGAAGAAACACAGACTGAAACTGCCCGCAGTAGATGTGACCTGCGCACCATATTTTTATTCATAGGATGATACCCTCTCACCAACCAACTTAATATTAGCAGTACTTACGCCATACTGTTTCGCTAGCTCTGACCATTTGGCAAGACTTGCTTTAGTTCGCTCAATAATTTCATGGATGCGGCCTTTATCGATTTTAGCATCGATCCCCAGCTTAATGAGATGTTCTGCTTTCGGGGCTTTACCTTCGCCCATCACCATTGTGCTTTGCTCTCCGCGTGGACCGGATGAGAACGTTAAGTCATAGGCAGGTGATAATTTCCACTGACCTTGCTCATCCATTAAAAAGCTAAAGTTTTTGGCGTGGTCATCACGGTTATGCGCCAGCACGTTAAAGACCGCCAACTGATACATCTTTTCAACCTCGCGCACATCACGCGTTAGCATGCTTGTAAGGGCTATTAAATCTTCATAATCCAATGATGGTGTGCGGAAGTCTGAATGGAGTAATCCACAAGCCGTGTGCATGTGATAGCGTTTATTGCCATCCCGATCAAAACGCTTAATGGCGAAATAGCCAGCGCCCTTTTGCGCAGGAAACAAGTGAACATCGGGCATATTAATGCCTGCATCGACAGCCATTAGTGCATAAACATATTCTATCGCACCCGCATCCAAACCGTCTTGGCTATTGGCAAATTTAACCATCCATGGCGCATATCCATCAGGCAACTCATTGGCCCCATGTACGATATGCGTGCGGTCTTGATTAACGCCAATAAGTGCTTTGGGGCGCGCTCCTGCGGATGACCCGTTTAGGAAAAGAAGTTCTTGTAAAACATCATCAGACGTACCGTCTAATACGTCCTGTGTTTGCGAAGCTAGGTTGTCTAAGCTGATAGTATCATGTGTGTTATCTGCACTATGATCAGGTTCAAAAACCAATGCACCCATGCCATGCACGCCAATATGTGCCAAGCGATCTAAAGGCGTGACTTCGGATGGGATAATACCTTGTGCGCGGGCAAAACGATCAAATAACAAGCGCCCCCAGCCATCAGGTAGGCTGTCATTAAACACCCCTGGCAAGCCTTCAAACAGATCATAATCAAAATTATGAAGCCCTGATTGAAGCGGTAGCCGTAACGGTGATATTTCAATGCCTCGCCTAATAAACGTACGGTCATATTCAAAGTAAATGGTACGTTCACGCATCGCCAATCGTCCGACAGGGATAACGTCATCGCCAAAATTGATCCCAACTTTTATTTCTGTTGCGGATAGGTAGTTGCTCAATTGCGTGTACCTCTTTTGCGGCTGGGTGTGATGTCAGCGTCAAGAACTTCATCAATAGATGAAAACGCTGCTTCTTTCACGTCTGTAGCCTTTAAGATATTTTCCAGCCCGCCAAGTACCATTTGAAGTTTTAGGAATGATTCTAGAGAAATAGCACCTTTTTGCTCAAATTTACGGAGCGTTGGCAGCGGTACGCCAGAGCGATTGGCTAAACCTTCTTGGGTTAGTTCCATCTGCAAACGCCGCAGCCGGACGTTCCCCGCGAGTTTCTTTTGAACTTTAGATGGCGTTACAAATAATACCATTATATTACTAATACCTTATTTTTGTTAACTAGTAATAGTATAGTATTAGTATCGTTAGAAAACAAGTGAGTGTTGATGTGATGGATTTAGGTTCTTTGAATATTCGATTTCATATCCGATTATACCCGATTTTCGAACGGGCTTTAGACCCAATACGATCTCGACATTTTCAAGCGTGGCCAGAATGTTTCGACGATCCGCTGAGTTCGCTTCTGTGGTGATCAATAATCGACTAAGAATGTGATGCAGGTGGTCAAGTAGGCTATCTGAAAGCTGTTCCAGCTCGAATATTGTGAATAATGCAATCATGTTAATGCTCCTTTTCTTTTCGGACCCAGCCATTCTAGGTCTTGCAAAATTTGGAATTGCCGAACACCGTGTGGCGCAACGTATGTGGAGCAGGCTTGCCCTTGTTCGGCGTAGATTTTCCTTATGCCGAAACAGATTTCCAAAAGAGCTTGATGGATTGTTGGCTAAGGCAAGATGTGCGTGAAGGCAATTGCACTAATTTTTACAACCGATAATCGTTTCAACGGGAAGCTAAATCGTTTCATGTTCGGTGTTGATAGAAATATTTTAGAACACATTACTGATCATTCTAATGTTGCTCACCTCGGCATCATTATTCCTCATCGGGAAACARGCCCGGCATCCAACGCCCTGCCAGTTTGGCAGGAAATGCCAGTTGTAACGGCGCGCGGGTGCTTGCCGAGGTCAGAGCGCCGATATCTAACAACGCTGAAGTTATACGTCGTGCCGTGCGCACGTTGACGCCGAGTAGTGCAACAGCATCAGCACGGGATAGTGATCCTTGCAGTAAGACTGCGCGCAGAATCGTATCTGATTTTGCAGGCAAGTTTCTGGCACGAATTTCCTCTTCTGCCCAGATCATTATCCGATCACGTAAGCGATCTGGCTTCATTAGGCTTTCCATGAAGTGCACCTGATCAATGCACGTTTGTAAAAAGAAAGCCGTAAAATTGGCCAATGCGGCTTCGCTAAGCGATCCTCTCCCGTCGCGATCCCCACGGCGCGGTTGATCACATGAAACCAAATGGTCTTTGTATTCTTTCACATTACGGGCCAGCCCGCGCGCCACCGACCATAGGCCTTTGGTATCCAGCGCTGATTTTAGCATTGCGTAAGACATCAGGCGCGCCACACATCCATTTCCGTCAAGAAAAGGGTGACCCCATAACAAGCGATGGTGTGCGCAACCAGCCGCCAGAATGGCCTCGATACGCCCAGCATTCGAATAGGCTTTGTTCAACCGCTCTAAAAAACGGGGCACCGCACCGGGGCTTATTGCGATGAGCCGTCCGACCTCAACATCCCGATCACGTAGAATTCCGGGCTCTACCGGAATTTTTTCACCAGTGCGTGGATTTTCAACAAATAGCAAATCAGGGGGCAATAGCTCGCAAAACCGTCGATGGATTTCGGCAATCATTTCCACGCGATTACCCGAGGCGTGATTGACCTTGGCCATGCCAGTTTCTACTTGGCCATTATGGTGTTTTTC
>NVSA01000071.1 GCA_002401045.1 Paracoccaceae bacterium | reverse complement strand
AAGCAGCGTCAGATAAAAAAATCAAAAAAACCAAAGGGGCGGCGATGCCTACGTTGGAATTTGTTGAAAACCCCGATATTTTGCACATGGTATCGCAGTTGAAAAAAGAGCGTCCTGCATTGGTTGTAGGCTTTGCAGCGGAAACCAATGATGTGATTGAAAATGCGACTGCCAAGCGGTTGCGTAAGGGCTGTGACTGGATTTTAGCCAATGATGTGTCGCCTGAAACAGGCATTATGGGCGGTACGGAAAACGATGTGACTTTGATCAGTGATGCGGGGGCAGATAACTGGCCGCGCATGTCAAAAGATGCGGTTGCTAGGCAGTTGGCGCAACGAATTGCGGAGTATTTAGGATGACCGATATTTCAATGAAATTGATGCGGGTTGCAGGATCAGACCTGTCGCAAGAATTGCCAAGCTATGAAAGCAAGGGTGCGGCGGGCATGGATTTGCGGGCTAATTTTAAGGATGATTTACGCGCAACGGGTGTTTGTGTTCTCGCGGGTACACGGGCGTTGGTGCCAACGGGTTTGGCGCTGGCAATCCCTGTGGGGTATGAGGCACAAATTCGGCCGCGCTCTGGTTTGGCATTGAAACACGGCATTTCCTTGGTCAACAGCCCTGGCACAATTGACAGTGATTATCGCGGTGAAATCGGGATTATTTTGATCAACCACGGGACGGAAAATTTTCAAATTAACCACGGCGACCGCATTGCGCAAATCTTGTTTGCGCCTGTGACGCATGGGGTTTTCCATGAGGTTGAGACCTTGGAAGTTACTATGCGCGGTGCGGGTGGTTTTGGTTCTACGGGGCGGTCTTAGATGACGATTTTTGGGGTCGAATTTAGCCCTGAACGGTTGCAATTCATTTTGATGATGGTTCTGGTTGTGGGCGTGCTGCTCTATGTGCGGATATTGCGTAAATACAGCAAAGCCCCGCCGAGTGCGCTGGGCAGTGATGCGCCAACGGAAGCGATGAGTGCGTCTGAGTTAGAACGTTATGCACGCCATATTGTGTTGCGTGAAATTGGCGGCGCGGGGCAAACCAAACTGCGCAATGCACGGGTTTTGGTCGTCGGTGTTGGCGGACTTGGATCACCTGTGTTGCAATATTTAGCGGCGGCAGGCGTCGGGACGTTGGGGTTTGTGGATGATGACGTGGTTGGATTGTCAAACCTGCAACGCCAAGTTTTGTTTAATGAAAACCATTTGGATATGCCTAAAGTTTTTGCGGCAGAGGCACAGCTAAAGGCGCTGAACCCGTTTATTGTGTTGCGCCCGTATAACCGTAAGTTTGATGCAGACCTTTTGTCGGATTATGATTTGGTTCTGGATGGCACCGATAATTTTGCAACGCGCCAAGCGGTTAATGCGGCCTGTGTCGCAACTAAAACACCGTTGATCTTTGGCGCGATTGCACAGTGGGAAGGGCAGGTTGGCGGCTATGATCCCACGGGCTCAACCCCGTGTTATGCCTGCGTGTTTCCCGACGAGCCTAAGGATGGTTTAGCGCCGAGTTGTGCGCAGGCGGGCGTGATGGGGGCGTTGCCTGGTGTGATCGGATCACTGATGGCAACGGAAGCGATCAAGGTGATCACAGGGGCGGGCGATCCTTTGGCAGGGTCGATGATCCTGTATGACGCGCTGAGTTCTCAAACCCGTAAAATTAGCACCCCTAAAGATGCCAACTGTAAGGTGTGTGCTTAGCGTTCAGGCAAAACCTGATCAGGGGGACGATGTCCCAGCTCAAAAGTTTTGATGTTCAGGATGACTTTCTCACCCATATCAATGCGGGCTTCTTGGGTGGCCGATGCCATGTGGGGCAACAGCATGACGTTTTCACGCTCGGACAGGCGTGGATTAATTTCAGACCCTTTGCCAAACACATCCAGACCTGCACCTGCGATCTTGTTGTTTTCAAGGGCGGTGATCAAGGCCGTCTCATCAATCACATCGCCGCGTGCGGTATTGATGATAAACGCGGTGGGTTTCATCAATGCTAAACGCTGGGCATTGATCATCAGATGGGTTTCGGGCGTCTTGGGGCAATGCAATGTCAGAGTGTCAACATGGGGTAACATTTCGTCAACGGTTTTATAATACGTTGCGCCTAGGTTACGCTCAATCTCAGGGTGGACGGGACTGCGGTTGTGGTAGGCGATATTCATGTTGAAGGCGCGGGCGCGACGGGCAACGGCCATGCCAACACGCCCCATGCCGATAATGCCCAATGTTTTACCGCCAATGGACGTGCCTAAGAATGTCGAAGGTGACCAACCTTGCCAGCTGCCAGATTGCACGGCGGCTGAACCTTCTTTGAAGCGGCGCATGACAGCCAAAATCAAGGCGAGGGTCATATCGGCGCTGTCTTCGGATAAAAGCCCTGGTGAATTGGTCACCAAAATGCCCCGTGCCTTGGCGGCGTTAATATCGATATGATCAGTGCCAGAGCCGTAATTGGCGATCAGTTTCAGATCAGGCCCTGCTTTGGCAAGGGTGGCGGCGTCTAAATTATCATTCAAAGTAGGCACTAAAACTTGGGTGTTTTGCATGGCTTTGACCAGTGCATCATGCCCCATGGGTTGGTCGGATGCATTCAAGGTTGCATCGAAAAGTTCGGTTAGACGGGTTTCGACTTGATGGGGCAACCGTCGCGTAACGACAACAGAAAGTTTAGAACCTGACATGGATCACCTATATGACTGGATTTTTCAATCTTATTCTGGCAGATTTTGCCCTAAGTGAGCAAGGTTAAATAATGCATCACATAAAAAACAGGATGAACTGTTAACAGGCGGCGTAAATGAGTAGATTTTTCAGTATTGCAACGGGTATTTGTATGGCCTCGGCGTTCATTGTGGCGTTTCCAGATCCTATGTTTGCCCAAGAGCGGGGTAAGGTGACTAAATTACCGATCCCCCGGTTCGTCTCTATGAAGGCAAAAAAGGGTAATGTTCGGCGTGGCCCTAATCGATCGTACCGCATTGATTGGGTGTTTAAACACCAAAATATGCCCTTGATGGTGACGGCTGAACATGAGCATTGGCGCCGCGTTGAGGACCTTGAAGGACAAGGCGGTTGGATACATTACTCGTTGCTAACAGGCGTACGAAACGTCATCATTACCGCGCCGAACTTGGCACTGCGGATCAAACCCAATATTGATGCAGCCCCAGCAGCCTACGCCGAAAAAGGCGCTGTTGTGAAGCTGGAGATATGCCAACTAGATTGGTGCACTGTTACATCAGAGCGCTTAAAAGGCTGGGTGGAAAAGACCAACCTTTGGGGCGTTTGGGCGCATGAAATCCGTGAATAACGCAGGTTAGGCACTGTCTAACCCACGTCCTTTTAGCAATGCATCGACCTTTGGCAGTGAGCCGCGAAAAGCGCGGTATAACTCTTCGGGGTCTTTGGAATTACCTGCACTGTAGATGTTGTCATGCAAGCTTTGCGCGGTTTTAGGATCAAACACATCACCTGTCTCAATGAAGGCTTCAAAGGCATCGGCGTCCATGACTTCGGACCACATATAGCTGTAATAGCCGCTGGAATATCCATCGCCGGAAAAGACATGGGCGAAATGCGGTGTGGCGTGGCGCATGGTGATGGCGGGTGGCATACCGATGCGGTCTAACACTTCGGCCTGTTTTTGCATCGGATCGGCGGGGGCGCTTACGGTGTGAAAGGCCAAGTCGACCAAAGCGCTGGCGGTGTATTCAACCGTGGCAAAGCCTTGGTCAAAGTTTTCAGCCGCCAGTAGGCGTTTGAGTAATTGCGCAGGAATAACCTCGCCTGTGTCGGCATGACGGGCGTATTTTTCCAACACGCTGGGCACGGATAGCCAGTGTTCATAGAGCTGGCTGGGCAATTCGACGAAATCGCGGGCAACAGATGTGCCTGAAATAAAGCCGTATGTGACATCTGACAGGATGGAATGTAGCGCGTGGCCAAATTCGTGGAACAGCGTGCGCGCATCATCAAAGGTTAGCAGGCAAGGTTGCCCTTCGGGGGCTTTGGCGAAGTTACATACATTAATGGTGATGGGGCGAATCTCTGCGCCACCCAATGCGGATTGTGAACGAAAGCGAGAACACCACGCACCTGAGCGTTTTGAGGCGCGGGCAAAGTAATCGCCGACAAAAACCGCCATGTGACGGTCGCCTTTTTTGACGCTCCATGCCCGTGCGTCTGGATGATACAGCGGCACATTAAGGGGCTCGAACGTCAGGCCGAAAAGCTTGTTGGCGCAATCGAAACTGGCTTGGATCATCTGGTCTAGCTGGAAATAGGGTTTCAGCTCGGTCTCATCCAAATCATGCTCTGCCTTGCGCAATTTTTCTGCGTAATAGCGCCAGTCCCAAGGGGCAAGCTCGGCGTCTATGCCGTCGGCTTGCATCAAGCCCGCGAGCTTTACGGCGTCTTTATTCGCGGCGGCTTTGGCCGGTTCCCAAACCGCCATCAACAAGTCGCGGACATTGTCAGGGGTTTTGGCCATTTCAGGGGCGATTTTGAAATCTGCAAATGTGCCGTAGTCCAGCAGTTTSGCGCGTTCTTCGCGTAGGGCTAATGTTTCTGTGATGATTGACMTGTTGTCAGTGTCGCCGCCATTTTCGCCGCGTGCCACCCATGCTTGGAAAGCACGTTTACGCAAGTCGCGCCGTGGTGAAAATTGTAGGAATGGGACGATTAACGAACGCGATAGGGTGATAATATAACCCGTTTGATCGCGTTCTTTTGCGGCCTCTTGGGCGGCGGAAATTAGAAAGTCAGGACAACCTGCAAGGTCATCGGCGCTGAGCTCCATAAACCATGTGCGTTCATCCGCTAGCAGGTTTTGGGTAAACGCCGTGCCGAGCTTGGCCAAAGATTGCATCACGGCGGCAAGACGGTCGCGATCGTTGCCCGTAAGCTTGGCGCCTGCACGCACAAACATCTGGTGATACAGCTCTAGCACGCGCAGTTGTTCTGATGTCAAACCAAGGCTGTCGCGGGATTGGTAGAGCGTATCARTGCGTGCAAACAGATCGGCGTTCATCATGGTCTCGGAACTAAACGCCGCCCAGCGGGGGGACARRTCGCGTTGCAAAGCTTCCAACGTATCGTTGGAATTACTGCCCGACAGGTTCATAAAGACGCCTGCCACACGGTCCATAAAGCTATCAGCCTGCTCSAACGCCTCAACCGTATTTTCAAAGCTGGGCGCGTCAGGATTGCCTGCAATGGTTTTGATCGCTGCACGGGATTKTTTGAACGCCTCGTCAAAAGCGGGGGCGAAATGATCRTCSGTGATCAGATCAAACGGYGGCATCTCGAACGGAGTRTTCCAGTCGGTGAAAAAGGGATTAGCGGTCATGGGTCTACTCTTGTGTTGGTTTGGTCAAAACATATGGCGCATGGGGGTGTTATGCCAGCGCTGATGTGATTTGTGGATGAATGTTAAAGGGGTTTGAAACCTGAACCTTTGTTGATTGGTATTAGATATAAGCCGCTTGAATTGAGACGTCTTTGGGCAACAATTTTATCCCATTGCCATAAAATCGTAGCGGCCTGTTCATGAACCTTCTGTTTTTGAACAGAAGGTTTCAGATAGAAGGCGAGGACGCCAGATTYTAAAATCGCTGACYTTTCTGCTTTTCTTTTAGCGTTTTTTGTATCTTTGGAGATAACGATCCAATCGTTTTGCTTGCCAAGTTCTTTATATAAATTAATGTCTGAAATGTTTTTAGGAAATTTATCCCGTAATGGATACGCACGGTGCCCATCTTTCTGAATCAATATATCCAGAGCTTTTGCTATCATTGGGGGCATATTGTGATCAAAAAGAACGTTAACCATCGAGTCTTTCTTCAAAGTTAATTGCGTCTTTGATTTGTTTTATAGGAATTTCATAAATATTAGATAGATATTTATAATCAGAAAAAAGCTTATATTCATCCGCAAGAGTTTTTGTTGAAACTCCGTATTCGGATAGGATGGGGTCACCGAATGCCCTTGTGGGATCTATAACGACATGTTTGTTTTTTCGTGGTTTCCAACGAACAGGCCTGATGCCTTCATATTCTAAATCTAAAAGTGACTGACCGATAACTTCTTTGAATACTTTTTGTCCCGCAGAACGTTTATCCATACTAAACAAACCAGTTTCGTATTCTAAGGCTTCCATAAAGATTTCAGTGCCATCGGTATTAAATGTTGCAGAAGATAGCGGCCTATCGATATTGAATTTTTTTTGAGCAAGTTCTATTGCGAATCGAATGGATTGTAGTGAAAGCCCCTTGTTTCTAAAGGCAACAACGACGCGTACCTCCATTAAGTCAAGAAAACTAATTTCACGGCTATCATCGAGTTCACTATAATAAGAGTTCCATAGTGGGGCTGTTGGGCCACTACCGCGTGTCCACCTTAAAACACTCACCGTATTGGTGTGTGCTAAACGTGCGGCTTCCCTGGCTGTATAAATTCCAGAACCTAGGATTTGGGTTTTAACTGACAATATTTTCCACCTTCGACTGTTGTTTAACAATTTAACTAAGGAATGTGAAATGAAAATAGTGTTATTTAAAGGCTTATGCTTACAATTGATGACGTTTGAAAGCTTTACAAAGTTTACAAATTTACAAGCCTGCATTGACCGAGGTCATACAAAATCACACGAAAAACGCTTGTTTTTAAGGAATATTCCCACGGCAACGCCGTCTATTTTGTAAATCTAGTCACAGAAAATACAGAATCGTTTCTGGCTTGTAACCTAAGGATGAACCAATGCCCTATGATAGTGATAACAAAGATTTGCAAAGCCTGATCGCGGATCAAGGTAATGCATGGGATGCCATTAGTCCTGAATATGTGTCGCGTATGCGCACCCAAAACCGTTTTAAGACGGGGTTGGATATTGCGAAATACACGGCTGATATTATGCGGGAAGATATGGCCGCATATGATAAAGACCCTGCGAATTACACCCAGTCTCTTGGGTGTTGGCATGGGTTTATTGGTCAGCAAAAAATGATTTCGATTAAGAAACATTTCGGCACGACCAAGGGTAAATACCTGTATCTTTCAGGATGGATGATTGCGGCATTGCGGTCTGAATTCGGCCCGTTGCCCGACCAATCCATGCATGAAAAAACATCTGTGCCTGCGTTGATCGAAGAGCTGTATACGTTCTTGCGTCAAGCGGATGCCCGTGAATTGGGTGGCTTGTTTCGGGCGTTAGACGAAGCACCTGATGCGGCTGCCAAGGCGGCAGCTCAGGCCAAAATCGACAATTTTGAAACCCATGTTGTGCCGATTATTGCGGACATTGATGCAGGCTTTGGTAATCCAGAGGCTACGTATTTACTGGCTAAAAAGATGATCGAGGCGGGTGCTTGTGCATTGCAAATTGAGAACCAAGTGTCGGATGAAAAACAATGTGGCCACCAAGACGGTAAAGTGACTGTTCCGCATGAGGATTTCTTGCAAAAAATCCGTGCGTGTCGYTATGCRTTCCTWGARYTGGGYRTTGARAACGGRATTATTGTTGCGCGCACAGAYAGTCTGGGCGCRGGTYTGACYAAGCAAATCGCGGTGACMAAAGAGCCTGGCGATTTGGGCGATCAGTACAATRGTTTCCTTGATTGTGACGAGGTGACACTGGACGATATGGCCAACGGTGATCTGGTAATCAAACAAGACGGCAAATTAATGCGCCCGAAACGTCTGCCATCGAATTTGTTCCAGTTTAAGGCTGGCACGGGTGAAGCGCGGTGTATTCTAGACAGTATTACCAGTTTGCAAAACGGCGCRGAYATGATCTGGATCGAGACCGAAAAACCGCATATCGCGCAAATTGGCGGGATGATTAATGAGGTTCGCAAGGTGATCCCGAACGCTAAGTTGGTGTATAATAATTCACCGTCGTTCAACTGGACGCTGAACTTTAGACAACAGGTATTTGATGCATGGAGTGATGCGGGTAAAGATGTTTCTGCCTACGTGCGTGCGGATCTGATGTCGGTGGATTATGATGAGACTGAATTGTCAACGGCCGCTGACGATAAAATCCGTACCTTCCAAGCGGACGCGGCGCGTGAGGCGGGAATTTTCCACCATTTGATCACGCTACCAACGTATCATACAGCGGCCTTGTCTACGGATAATCTGGCACGTGAATACTTTGGTGACCAAGGTATGCTGGGCTATGTTGCAGGCGTTCAGCGTAAAGAAATTCGCCAAGGCATTGCCTGTGTGAAACATCAAAACATGTCAGGGTCTGACATGGGGGATGATCACAAGGAATACTTTGCAGGCGAAGCGGCGCTAAAAGCCGGCGGAAAAGACAACACGATGAATCAGTTTGGGTAACCTCTGCGTGTTGAATTGGGGGCGCGTGCGGGAAACTGCGCGCGCCTTTTTTATTACCCAAAGATCATAAGTTCACCGTTGATATAGATATTGAAATCGGGCTGTTCGTAGATGGGAACCTGCACGATGACTGTGACGATTTCATCGTCTATAACACGCTCATATTCGATTTTATCATAGCCAATGATAGTGGACGTAGGGATGGATAATAAATCGAATCCTTCTTGGAAGTTATTGATGTAGGCGGTGCCTGTAAAGTTCTCATCAAAGATGAATTGATCACTGCCTGCGCCGCCAAATAGTTCTACGTTGCTGTTCCCGCTTATAATGAGGAGATCACTTCCCGCCCCGCCATAAACCTGGGCGGTACCTGTCGCAATACCGATCAGATCGTTGCCGCTTCCCCCGTAAATAATATCAAGCCCTGCGCCATCTTGAACTTGATCCGAAATCAGTTCATCCAAAAGGTGGCTAAACTCTGGTGGAAAAAGGAATGCTCCATCGCCAGAAATGTAATCATCCCCTGCGCCGCCGTAAATTAGATCGTTGCCGCTACCGCCGTCGATCATATCAATGTCGCGGCCACCAAAAGCTGTGTCATTGCCGACCCCACCAAAAAGATGATCGTTTCCTGCGCTCGCGCATTGGCCAGTTTTCGTTCATTGGGAATAACGCAACGGACGCGTCAAAAGCCTATTGGAATGTGTATTCTGGGCAACTTGAGGCGCAAAAAGAACATGTGGGTGTAAAACTGTTGAGCTTGTTTGTTCATGGTCCGGGAATGTTCCATAACAACAAACGTAAAATCGAAAATGCGGCTGATTTTAAAGGTTTGAAAGTTAGAACGCCGGGCGGCTACATCGCTGGATTGGCGCAAGACCTTGGTATTACAACTCAGTTCATGGGCCCAGGGCAAGTGTTCGAGAAACTCTCTCGCGGTGTTATTGACGGTGTCACCTTTCCAATGGAAGCGCCAAAAGCCTTTAAACTTACCAAGCATTTGAAATACACGATGAAAGTCCCCGGCGGTATCTACAATACGTCGTGGTTCCTCGYAATGAATGAAGGGAAGTGGCAGTCAATCTCTGCAACTGATCAAAAAGCGATTATGTCCGTATCTGGTGAAGCATTCGCTACATTTGCCGGAAGTGTCTGGGATGCGGCTGATAAAGCTGGCGCAGAGTATGTCTCCAAAGCTGGTATCGAAGTTTATGATGCACCGGCAAGTGTGTTGGAGGCCATTAAAGGTTTCGCAGGAAAACGGGAAAACGACTGGGCGGCTTCAGTTAAGGAAACAGGCTATGACGGTGCCGCGGCTTTGATGGAGCTGCGTAAAATTAGCGGTATTACAAAGTAATAAATAATCCTCATGAGTGAACAAGACGTAACTCAATCTGGTCAGCCTTTTAAAGGCTGGCCAACCATTGAGAAAATTCTCGGGGCATTATCTATCATGCTTCTCACGGGTTTGACCTCATTGACGTGTGTCGATGTTGTCGCTCGTTGGTTTGGCGCGCCCATTAGCGGCGCGTTCGAGTTGACACAAATGATGTTGGCTGGTTTGATTTATTCAGCTCTTCCATTGACAACCGCAGCTCGCGAGCATGTGGAAGTGGAATTGCTTTCAGTGGCGCTGGGAAAAATTTCCGATGGTTTTTTCCATATTGTCGGACATGTGATTTCGGTTTTGGTTTTATCCGTTTTGGGATGGCGACTATGGGTGCACGCAGATCGGTTGGCCCATGAAGGTGCCGTCACAGACTCGCTCGAGTTACCGTTCGCGCCTATCGGATATTTTGCCAGTGTATCTTGTATTTTGAGTGCCATAGTCGTGT
>NVSA01000070.1 GCA_002401045.1 Paracoccaceae bacterium | reverse complement strand
AGCCCCTTATCCTGTTTCACCGATGGTTCGGCCAGGGTCATTAAACCCTGCCGAGATTAAAAAATTGTTGGACTTTGGTGCACAAAATATTCTTGTGCCCTATGTGCAAACCGTTGAAGACGCCGAACTTGCCGCCGCCAGCGTGGCCTATCCGCCGCACGGTATTCGCGGTGTGTCAGGCATGACACGGGCAACGTGTTTTGGCAGTATCGCAGGCTATCATAAGGCCGCCCGCGAAGATATTGCGCTGATCATTCAAGTTGAAACCGTGGAAGCCGTCGATCAAATCGAAGCCATGGCGAAAGTCGACGGGGTTGATGCGATTTTTGTAGGTCCTGCCGATCTTGCCGCAAGCTTGGGCTACCCTGGTGAGCCAAGCCATCCAGAGGTGCAAAAAGCCTGCGTTGATGCCATCAAACGTATCACCGCCACGGGCATGCCTGCGGGCTTCATGTCGACTGATCTGTCCTTTGTCGATAAAATCATCGATGCAGGCGCGGTTTTCGTGTCGCGTGATATTGATATGGTCGCCTTAAAGCGCGGCATGGCAGAACGCCTTTAATAAACTTTATATCAGCCCTGAACGTTTAGGCTGATATAATCTAACGGGTAAAATGCGCCCCGTCATTGCGTACAATCTGATCCAGAAACCGCGCAACTTCAGTCACACGACGGCTGTTTTTCATGCTTTCATGCCAGACCGTCCAGTAACTACGTAGCAAGGTAATATCAGGTAAAACCTGTATTAAATTGGGATCATGACAGGCCATAAAGTCGTGCAAAACACCGATCCCTGCCCCTGATGAAATCACCTGAAACTGACCTTGCGCGCTGGACACTTCAATATCAGATTGCCACTGCGGATAGATTTGCGATGTATAATCCAGCTCTGGCGTAAAAATCAGATCGTCCACATAGCTGACCAAACAATGCTGTTCTAAATCCTGCACTTTTTGCGGCGTGCCATGTGTTGCCAGATAATCGCGGGTAGCAAACAACCCCAAAGAATAATCGGTTAATTTACGCACCCGCAAGCGACCTTTTTGAGGCCGGCCAATGGTCACCGCAATATCGGCCTCACGTTGTGACAGTGAAAACACCCGTGGCACAGGCACCAATTGCACCGATAGTTCGGGAAACTGGGCGCGTAGTAGATGCAAGCGCGGTGCCAAAAAAGACACCCCAAACCCGTCAGGTGCCCCAATCCGTATGGTGCCAGAAACATCACTGTCACGATCGCGCAGAACACTTGGAATACGCAGGGTCTCGCTTTCAATATTGATCGCCCGCTCCATAAGTGCGCGGCCGTCATCGGTTAAAATACAGCCCCGCGTTGAGCGTTCATAAAGCTTGCAATCCAGTGCTGTCTCCAGCGCTGAAATACGGCGGTTCACTTTAGCTTGGGACACACCTAAACGATTTGCCGCGCCTAAAATCTGCCCATCACGCGCCACAGCCAAGAAATATTGCAGATCATCCCAGTTCATAGCTTACCTCTAAAAACAATTATCAACTACTCTTTAAAGGATATATTTTTGTTTATCAAATAAGCATAGATTTTCTACAAAGTTCACAGGAGAAAATCATGACAACTATTGGAAATTATATTGCAGGCAGCTATGTTGCTGGCACCTCAAGCCGCACAGTACCCGTAATGAATCCCGCCACTGGGGACAGCGAAAAAGACGTGGCACTTTCAACGGCTAAAGAAGTTAACGTTGCAGTTGCAGCCGCGAAAGAAGCTTGGCCTGCATGGTCAAAAACACCCGCTTTGCGCCGTGCACGTATTTTGGATAAATTCAAAAACATCCTTTGGGAACGGGGCGAAGAACTGGCCGCTATTTTATCATCAGAACACGGCAAAACCCAAGATGACGCTTTGGGCGAAGTTACCCGTGGTCTTGAAGTTGTCGAATTCGCAATCGGTGCGCCGCACTTCCTAAAAGGTGAGTTTTCCGAAAATGTAGGCAGCTCTGTCGATAGCCACAACATCCGTCAATCTTTGGGCGTTTGCGCAGGCATCACACCGTTTAACTTTCCCGCCATGGTTCCGATGTGGATGTTCCCCATCGCGCTGGCAACGGGGAACACCTTCATTCTGAAACCTTCAGAACGTGTGCCATCTTCGGCGTTGAAAATGGCAGAATGGTTGACCGAAGCAGGCTTGCCTGACGGTGTATTCAACGTGGTTCAAGGCGACAAAGAGGCGGTCGATGCCCTGCTTGCGAACCCTGACGTTAAAGCAATCAGCTTTGTTGGCTCCACCCCTGTTGCAAAATATATCTACGAAACAGGTACATCAAATGGTAAACGTGTCCAAGCTTTGGGCGGCGCTAAAAACCACGCGATCATTATGCCAGATGCCGATTTAGACATGGCGGCAGATGCCCTAATGGGCGCGGCTTACGGCTCAGCTGGCGAACGTTGCATGGCGATTTCAGTTGCAGTTCCTGTCACTGACGCGGTTGCAGATGCTTTGATTGCAAAGTTAGTTCCCAAAATCAACGCGCTAAAAATCGGCCCTTCAACAGATAAAGCTTCTGAAATGGGCCCTTTGGTAACAGCGCAACATTTGGCCAAAGTTTCCGGCTATATTGATGCGGGCGAAGCCGAAGGTGCCAAAGTGGTCGTCGATGGCCGTAGCTTTAAACAAGACAAACAAGGCTTTGAAAACGGCTATTACATCGGCGGCACATTGCTCGATAATGTCACCACAGACATGAGCGTTTGGACAGACGAAATCTTTGGCCCTGTCCTGTCTATCGTGCGCCGTAATTCCTACCAAGACGCCCTCGACGTGGTGCATAAACACGATTTTGCCAACGGTACTGCTATCTTTACCCGTGACGGTGACACGGCACGTAATTTTAGCCAAGATGTCGAAGTCGGCATGATCGGTATCAACATCCCGATCCCTGTTCCAATGGCTTATCACAGCTTTGGCGGTTGGAAATCATCAATCTTTGGCGACCACCATATGCACGGCATGGAAGGCGTTCGGTTCTATACACGGATCAAAACCACCACGTCACGCTGGCCATCTGGACAACGCACAGAGCCTGAATTCTCTATGCCAACTCTTGGTTAAACCCTAAAACTCTTCCCCTGCAATCCACGTGGTTGCGGGGGAAACTATCTCTATCCCCTAACGATATAAGAGGCCGCAATGACAAGTTTCAAGAAGATACTAATAGCGAATCGTGGTGAGATTGCGATTCGGGTTATGCGTGCGGCGAATGAGATGGGGAAGCGTACTGTTGCGGTTTATGCTGAGGAAGACAAGCTGGGTCTGCACCGTTTTAAGGCGGATGAGGCCTACCGTATTGGCGAAGGGATGGGGCCTGTTGCGGCTTATCTGAGCATCGAAGAAATCATCCGTGTGGCCAAAATGTCTGGCGCGGATGCGATCCATCCCGGCTATGGGTTGTTGTCTGAGAACCCTGAATTTGTTGATGCTTGTGACGCGGCGGGGATCAAATTTATTGGCCCTAAAGCGGCGACAATGCGCAAGCTGGGCGATAAGGCCAGCGCGCGACATGTGGCGATGGATGCGGGCGTGCCGGTTGTGCCAGCCACCGAAGTTTTACCCAAAGACATGGACGCGGTGCGCAAAATGGCCGCCGCTGTGGGCTATCCGTTGATGCTGAAAGCCAGCTGGGGCGGCGGCGGTCGCGGCATGCGGCCGATCATGAACGAGGGTGAGTTGGAAGAAAAAGTACTCGAAGGCCGCCGCGAAGCAATGGCGTCTTTTGGCAATGATGAGGGCTATCTGGAACGTCTTGTGCAACGCGCACGTCATGTTGAAGTGCAAATTCTGGGCGATAGCCATGGTGAGATTTATCATTTGTTTGAACGGGATTGCTCGGTTCAGCGGCGCAACCAAAAAGTGGTTGAGCGCGCCCCTGCGCCTTATCTAAGCGAAGAACAACGTGTCGAGATTTGCGAATTGGGTCGTAAAATCTGTGCCCACGTGGGCTATGAATGTGCCGGTACGGTTGAGTTTTTGATGGACATGGACACCGATGAGTTCTTCTTTATTGAGGTCAATCCGCGTGTCCAAGTTGAACACACGGTGACCGAAGAGGTCACGGGCATTGATATCGTGCAGGCGCAAATCCTGATTGCCGAGGGCAAAACMMTKGCSSAGGCCACSGGYAAASCSKCRCARRSKGAYATCACGCTGAACGGTCACGCCTTGCAAACGCGGATCACTACCGAGGATCCGCAAAACAACTTTATTCCTGATTACGGGCGGATCACGGCCTATCGTTCTGCCACGGGTATGGGSGTGCGCCTTGATGGCGGCACGSMCNRTTCNGNCGSGGNTGAWCRSSMRGTWTNNKWTGANANCYTGCKGSYWAMGRWTACTTGTTCAGGGCCGACGCCTGAGGCGGCGATTGCACGGATGGATCGGGCGCTACGCGAGTTCCGTATTCGCGGAGTATCGACTAATATTGCCTTTGTGATCAACCTGWTRAAGNNTCCNNSRTKCTNGNANWWCAGCTATACCACGACGTTTATTGATGGGGCGACGAAAAGCCTGTTTAACTTTAAACCACGCCGGGATCGTGCGACGAAAATCCTAAACTACATCGCGGATATTACCGTGAACGGTCACCCTGATGTAGAGGGTCGCGCGCGGCCTAAAGCTGATGCCAAAGCGCCAAAGGCACCGAAAAACCGCACGGATACACCGCTTGCAGGCACGCGAAACTTGCTCGAAGCCCAAGGGCCGCAAGCCGTGGCCGATTGGATGCTGGCGCAAAAGCAGTTGTTGATCACCGATACGACGATGCGCGACGGGCACCAGTCCTTGCTGGCGACACGGATGCGCAGCCACGATATGATCGCGGTTGCCGATGCCTATGCCCATAATATGCCGCARCTGTTYTCAATGGAATGTTGGGGCGGTGCRACSTTTGATGTGGCRTATCGTTTCTTGCAAGAATGTCCGTGGCARCGYCTGCGTGATTTGCGCACCAAGATGCCAAACCTGATGACACAGATGTTGTTGCGGGCGTCAAATGGCGTGGGGTACACCAATTATCCTGACAATGTGGTGCAGGAATTTGTCCGCCAAGCCGCGACCTCGGGCGTTGATGTATTCCGTGTTTTTGACAGTTTGAACTGGGTTGAAAACATGCGCGTGGCGATGGACGCTGTGCTTGAGAACAATAAGCTTTGCGAAGGCACGGTGTGTTATACGGGCGATATTCTCGATCCTGATCGCGCGAAGTATGATTTGAAATATTATGTCCAGATGGGCAAGGATTTGAAAGCGGCGGGCGCGCATGTTTTGGGTCTGAAGGACATGGCGGGGCTGTTGAAACCAGCGGCGGCACGGGTCTTGATCAAGGCGCTGAAACAAGAGGTCGGTCTGCCGATCCATTTCCACACCCATGATACATCTGGCATTGCGGGGGCGACGATTTTGGCGGCTGCGGATGCGGGTGTTGATGCGGTTGACGTGGCGATGGATGCGTTTTCTGGCGGCACATCCCAGCCTTGCCTTGGCTCGATTGTTGAAGCTTTGCGCAACACGGACCGCGACACGGGCATTGATATCGAAGCTGTGCGCGAAATMTCGGGTTATTGGGAAGGGGTGCGCGGGCAATATGCAGCGTTTGAAAGTGGGCTACAGGCCCCTGCATCCGAGGTGTATTTGCACGAAATGCCTGGCGGTCAGTTTACCARCCTGAAAGCTCAAGCGCGGTCTTTGGGKCTKGARGAMCGYTGGCCTGAGGTGGCAAAAACCTAYGCTGARGTGAACCAGATGTTTGGCGATATCGTCAAAGTGACCCCGTCGTCCAAAGTGGTTGGCGACATGGCGTTGATGATGGTGACCCAAGATTTAAGYCGCGAAGATGTGGARGACCCTGCAAAAGATGTGGCGTTTCCGCAAAGYGTGGTYGATATGATGCGCGGTAATTTGGGGCAACCCCCYGGTGGSTTCCCTRCTAAAATCGTGGCTAAAGTGCTGAAAGGTGAGGCCCCTGAYACRTCACGYCCTGGGGCGCATTTGGCGGCGTTGGATTTGGATGCGACACGCAAGGAATTGTCTGAACAGCTGGATGGTTTRCAGATCGACGATGAAGATTTGAACGGCTATTTGATGTATCCAAAGGTGTTTTTGGACTATATGGGGCGGCATCGCAGCTATGGTCCTGTGCGGACGCTACCGACCCGCACGTTCTTTTACGGCATGCAATCGGGCGAGGAAATCAGCGCTGAAATTGATCCKGGTAAAACCTTGGAAATCTTGTTGCAAGCGGTCGGTGAGACCGATGAAGCAGGCGAGGCGCGGGTGTTCTTTGAACTCAACGGCCAGCCGCGCACSGTGCGGGTTGTGAACCGCAAAGTGACGGCCACGACGCAAAAACGCGCCCAAGCCGARGACGGAAACACGGCGCACATCGGTGCGCCAATGCCCGGCGTAATCAGCTCGGTGGTGGTCAGCGTCGGCCAAGACGTAGCCGCAGGGGATTTGCTGTGCACGATTGAGGCGATGAAAATGGAAACCGGCATCTCAGCCGAAAAATCAGGCACCATAAAAACAATCCACGCCCCGGCAGGATCACAAGTAGATGCTAAAGATTTGATCGTAGAATTCGAAGGTTAAGACACTGTAGTTAAAGACTATATATGAAATAGATGCAGATATACATATTTGCATCTATTTGTTTATTTGTGTTATATTAGAGCGACCCATTGTAGGATTTAATATGTTCGACATAAGAGAAATAATCGCCATTGATTGCATCGCGCATCTGCGCAGTTTCAAACTTGCGGCAGAAAAATTGAACACAACACAACCGACGTTATCGCGCTTGATTGCCAAGGCGGAATCGGAATTGGGTGTCATACTTTTTCGACGAGGTTGGTCAGGTACCGAGACCACTGTGCAGGGGGATATTGTCGGACAATATTGTAGTCTTGCGGTTACGTCGATTGTGCAAACTGAACAGAAATTATTTGCTGATCGGGCGCGTTACCCATCGCTTGGATCAAATATCAGCTTGCATAAGCTAGAAGCCATTGATGCTATTTGCAGAACAGGCAGTGCGTCCTTGGCGGCAACTAAATTGGGGCGTAGTCAGCCCGCAATCAGCCGTGCGTTAAGCATCTTTCAGTCTTATTTTGGCCTGACGCTTTTTAAGCGTACCCGCCGTGGTCTGATACCACTGCCAGCCGCGCAAGAACTGGTCGCGCTTTATGGCACGTTGAGCCGTCACATCATCAATTTGCAAGAGCATTTAAATAAGAATAGCGATGATATCACAGGGCGGGTGGCAATCGGTATGTTGCCATTTTCTGGCCAAGACCTAATTTCAAAGGTTTTTGCAGAGCTGTCTAATTTGCATCCTAAAATCCGTCTTGTTTGTGTCCCTGGCAGTTATAACGGTCTGGTTGAAGCATTACGTCGACGTGAAATTGAACTTATGATTGGTATTTTGCGCGGCCCAGAACTGTATGAAGGCTTGGCTGAAAGCCCGCTTTATGATGAAACTTTTACTGTGGTTGCACGTCATGACCATCCCTTACACGACACCGTACAATCTGCGAATGATCTTGAAAAAACCAACTGGATTGTTGCCCCACACGGCACGCCTGTTCGGACGTATTTTGAACAACTKTTTAGTACATTTGGGGCGGTGCCACCAATACAGACCTGTGAAATGTTATCGTTTAGTGCGGCGGAGGAATTACTGACGCAAAGCAATTCGATTGCCATGCTGAGCTATGGCCAGTCAAAACTGGCAACAATTCGCAAAGATTTRAAACGCATTGATATCGAGCTGCCCAATGCCGTAATCTCTATCGGAATTACAAAATTGGCTAACTGTCCGCGTGAACCTGCAATTGAGAAATTTGAGCAGCTATTGATGGGTATTATCAAGGTGCAGAATTACTAACGCCCCCGTGCCCCATGGGGAATGACCCGCAGATAACTGCGGGTCAAAATCATTATTTTTGTGAGCGGTATTGTTTGCCCATTGCCTTATGRATTGGCCAGCCGTGRACGACTGCRTTCACTTCCATTTGTACATGTTCTTCAACATGTGGCTTGTTWGAMCCGCCATTGGCTTCGCCCCAAAGAATGGAAACTTCTGTGCCTTGTTCAGACAAATCACCGCGTATCATTGCCAGTGAAATCCATGCGCGTTCGTTCGCTGAATACACAGGGTATGTAGATACACCGACCATTTCACCGTTCAGCAAAACTTGGTCATATGGGTGCGCCGCGTAGTTACCTGTTGGCATTTCCATCAACTTGGGTGCTGGGAATTCTTCCATAAGACCGCCAAAGATTTTCAATACGTCTTCTTTGTCCCAAACCAATGTGACCTTGGTGCGGTGTTCCTCATCAGCCATTTTTTCCAGCGCTTCACGGCCGATAAAATCATGGTCAAACTTGATCACACGCTCATAGTTTAAATCCCACGGTGTGAAGTAGTATTCTGCTACATCTTCAGGTTCAAACGATCCACCGACGGATGTTGTGGCTTCAAAACCGTCAGCTGGTAACCATTCGCGGTACCCTTTCATGTTCTCGCCAACGTAGACTGAGGGCAAGGGCGAAGGTACCCAACCAGATTCCATTGCGGCTGTTGAATACGCCCGCGCACCAGCCCGCAACATGCCGTATTTTTCGCCAACTTCCATCAAGCGGTCATAAACTTTCGGGCCGTCTTCATAAGGCCCCCAAATTTCCAAACCTTGCGCTCCGCCCATACCGTGGCTAAGGGTGCGGCCTGTGCAACCTGCAATGGTGATTTCACCCATGTTGAAAAACTTGGTTGTAAGTTCGCCGCCGTCATTTACTTCGTTCAAAATATCAAGCGCTTTGGGCCCTTGAATTTCATAACGGTAAAGTTTGCGCGGTTTGTCAGGGTTTTCAAGGCTTCTGAAATCCAACTCGGTGGTGACATCAAAATCGCCAATTTCGGCCTGATAGGCAATCCAATGTGAAATAGGYGGRCGMCCGATGAACAAGGCTTCGTCGTCTTCTAGGCCAACCAAAATTCCGTCRCCAATCAGATAGCCATCTGGGTTCACACAGATCAGTTGTTTGGCTTTATTGCGGCCAAAAGTTTTAAAGCTGTTTACACCAACATGGCTGAGCAATTTAATCGTGTCAGGGCCGCGAACATAAAGATCCGTCATGTGGTATGACTGGTTCAGCAATATCGCGGTGTTGCGCCATGCGCGGACTTCTTCAACCCAGTTTGTGTATTGTGCAGGGATCGGAAATTGGTAGGCGCCTGATTGCGAATTTTGCAACATTTGARCGGGGGAACTATAGTCTTTGATGCGGTCTTCAAGGCTTTTATGTGCCATGGTGATCTCCTAAATTATGCCCAAAGGCAGTGATATTTATCCAGCTTTTTTGGTGAACAAATACGCCCTCCCAAGAGATCGTGATTTAGGTATGCTCACCATTAGAATGCTATTTGGTGATGCTATGGGGTTCCGTTYGAAATTACTCATTTCAATTTCGAATATCTTGTTTCAATCATGTTATATCTTAGTGTRCTAAGGCTGAATCAACCGATTTGGACGCGTATTTGTGCCACTGCATCGGTGATGGCCTGAGGTTTACGTACAACAACATCGGCGTGAATGACATTGTCTAGCTTGTAACAATGTGTTGCCAATTTATGGCCAAAGGCTTCGATTAGCCCCGTAGGTTGGGTTCCCATTTCATGCGCGAAACGTGCAATGGAGGTATAATCGACAGTTTTTAACAGATCCTCATGGGGTGGGGCGGCTAGGGTCAGAAGGATATCCAACTCTAGCGGTTGCGTGCGGCCAATTTCACTAGGATCAATGCCTATTTCCGCCTGTATTTTCAAGTTTGTAAGACCAACTTGAACTGTTTGGGGTGCTGTATTAGGCATCTTGTCCCCTGCCCTCACGGGCATTTGCGGCAATCAAAGTATTGTCCATCAAGCAGGCAATCGTCATGGGGCCAACCCCGCCTGGAACAGGTGTGGCAGCCATGGCATGACCCAGTTCGTCAAAGGCCACATCACCGACAATTTTAGCGCCGTTCGGGGTTTCAATTCGTGAAATTCCAACGTCAATAATCACGGCATCTTTCTTGATCCAGTCGCCTTTTATCAGCTCAGGCACACCTGTCGCGGCAATCACGATATCGGCGGCAAGAACCTCGGCTGGCAAATTAC
>NVSA01000069.1 GCA_002401045.1 Paracoccaceae bacterium | reverse complement strand
AAGGCCACCGCCAACGATGCCCGAAATGATCGCAAATATCAGGTAGAGAGTACCGATATCCTTATGGTTGGTTGACATAAACCAACGGGTAAAAAAGCCCGGACGTGCGTGGTCGTGGGCGACTGCGTCTGCCATGTGTGTCTCTCCTAACACTTATTTTATTGGTGCGAATCCCAAATCAGGGCTCGCACGTTCCCAATGTCGTGATAGCGCGTTGTTTTGGATGACACAACTGTATCTAGGACTGTATTGGGCAAGCGGGGCGGCGTGTCGCAGGTGGAAAATAAGGGTTTTGGCTGTATTCACCCATAAATATGCGTTTGAAGACCGAATTCCGTTATATTATGGGGCTTGCCACAGAAACCTTGCAAGAGGTTGATTGGCGGTAAACACTTTATTTATGGTCGCGACGCCCAATTCTTCCACTAGATTTTGGGATGTCGCGGAAAGCGCATAGCCCAAATTCGCCCGCCCGTCTTTTAATTCATATCCCAAGGTTTCTAAAAGCGTGGGGTAGATATCAAAGGGGGCAATCTTGCGGTTGATCTGTTGGGGGGCATCCGCACCTAACAGCATAAACAAGTTACGCCGCTTGCCTGCCACGGTATCCAATTGGGTTTGAACACTGTTAAAAAATGCTAAATGGTCACTCATGATGGCAATGACCGTATTTTTYCCCGCAGGGCTGTTCTGGATTTTTTCCACCAGCTTGGTGACAAGTTTCCCGGTACATTCAATGGCCCGTGGAATTTGACTGMTGACGTTTTCTTGCGGGGCACAATCCCGATCCAGAAAAGCATCAGGCCCGTGGGTTGAAAGCGTTAACAAACTTAACACAAANSGGGCNGTCTTGCGATGACAGCAGGTCAAACTCACGGTCTACATGYTCAAAGAGCAACGCATCATTGAGCCCCCAAATGTTGTCGCGGCCTTGYTTTGCCGYATCTGACACCAAAGCTTTGTCAAACAGACGCGTATAGCCGTGGTCACTTAGGAAAACACGTTTTGAAAACTTATCAAGCGAGGCMCCATTGAGATAGGACAGCGTATAGCCGTCTTGGYGTAGCTGATCCCCCAAACAATGCAGGCTTGGCAAAAAGTTCGGCATAGAGCCTTCGACCCCAGTCCTGAAAAACACCCCTTGCAGACCTTTGGTCATCAAAGGAACGCCGCATTGGGTCGCAACCATGCCTGCAATCGTGTAATTTGTCCCTGTTGTTTGCACGATATTGGTCAGTTCAATACCGCGCGCGGCTAAATCTTTGATCGGTTGGTATTGYTTTTGAAACTCTGGGATCATGCCATAAGACCGCTCGACGCTTTCAAGGTAGATCAACACAAGGTTCTTTTGTTGGGTAGGTTTTGAAAGCACAACAGGGGGCTGAAACCGCTCATGGATCACAAAGTTTTTTTGCGCAATGTTCGGGATCAATGTGTTGGTAATATACTGTACCAGCGGCGAGATTGCCAAAAGGATCACACTKAYCGCCACCAAAACTTTGCCGAAATGCCGTTTATAGTGWCGCAAAACAAGTGATGAGATCAAAATTGTGACCAGTACAGCGCCCCAAAGTGCCAAAGGTTTCGTGAAACCATCCAGACCGACAGAGGTGATATCGTCCATTTGGTTGTCACGTAAGAAAACCAAAATAGGTTCCACCTCGTTGGCACCAAATAGGGCTTTGGTCAGGGCAAAGGGGATCGAGATCAAGAAAGCGAACAGCCWCAAAGCCAAATGCCATTTTTTTGCAGGGGTTGCTTTCGTGCGGTCAGGCAACAACATGACGCAGAGATAGCCAACCAAGCCTGATGCACCAAAAAATATCCCGACTGCCTCAAGACTRCCGAGAATGAAGATCGGACTAACGCCGTTTTCTTCTTGATAAGGCAAGACGGTGATTGCAAAATARACGATGCATATGAAAAAYAAAATGGCYAGAACCATCATGATTAATTTTGTGATTAAAGCCYGCATATTRCCCCGTTTTTTYRTTYGYATTTTTCGCAAAAAYTAGGCTGAAACTTGGGCGTTTTTGTGRCACAGTGACTGCATAACGTTTTAAAAGGYTTTTAAATATGGATTTTATGACATTTACACGCGCCACAATTATAGCGACTTTGACCACAACCGCTAGTTTYGCCCATGATGTTGGGCTGTACGGTGTGATMGATGTGGCGACCGATGATACGTTGAATATGCGGGCAGGGGCGGGTGCTGGMCATCCCGTCTTGGATGGTTTTCGAAATGGCGCGCTGGTCACGGTTACGGGCTTTGWTGCTGCGCAAAAATGGGCGTCGGTGCAAAAAGACGGACAGGTTGGCTGGGTCTCAATGCGGTTTTTGACGCTGATTGATATTGCCAGTAAAACCACTATCCCCGCACAAACCCAACCGTTGATCTGTTCTGGGACAGAACCRTTCTGGTCGGCGGTCGTGGGCAGTGAACAGGTGTTCTATAGTGATATTGAAGCAAATGCCGTTGCAGGARGSGTCACATTCACCGTGGCCGCCGCAGGTCGCCCGCCCAGCCTTGTGGGTTTTTCTGCCGATCCTTTGTCAGGCGCRTTGCGCCAGCAAGCCTGTTCTGATGGCATGTCCGATATCACATACGACTGGTCTGTGATGCTGATCAACCGATCTGGCACAGGGTCGCGGGTTGTTGAAGGCTGTTGTAGYCTGCAAACACAATAACTTGTAAAATATGTTTTCAGCTGTTGTTTWTCTGATTTCTTAGCAACCAAACCCCAAGCGCAATTTCAAAGACTTCTATGAGCATAAATGACAAATGTACCGTACTTAAAACGCCCGCCATCAGTGAACCAATCACTCTAAAACATAGGAAACTTGATACTATGGTCACAGCGAGTAYCGTCGAATAACGCCAGCTTTGGCTGAAATGATATAGCAGTGCAATCGCGACACCTAATCCGACCATTAGACCAGAATAAATCACTATAAAGGTGATTTTTCCATCAATATCAACGGCARWTRWKCNCTWTTYYRCTGAGTTTCGCATCGATGTCGAATACCGCATTTAATCCAGAGACACTAAAATATAGTGACATAATCCCAGTATATAGTTTTCCTAACCGATCAATATTCATGCTAAATCCTTATTTTTTACCCATTCGAAGACGAATAAGATATTTGGAAGATCAAAACCTATATGAACACCTGAATTGTTATTTACAACCGATCCTGCACAGCTTCCTGTGTTGTTGTAAGCTGCAATCCCAATAGGGGCTTAGTCGCCAAACACTTCCGCGAATTTTGCCTTTAGCACAATATCAACGTCGGTCATGCTGACAGGCAGGCCAAGATCGACCAAACTGGTGACGCCGTGTTGCGCAATACCACATGGTACGATGCCCGAATAATGTTCCAGATCAGGTTCCACATTAATGCTAATGCCGTGAAAGCTGATCCATTTGCGCAAGCGCACCCCAATGGCAGCAATCTTATCTTCGCGGTACGCACCCAGCGCGGTCTTGGGCTTATCTTTGCGAACCACCCAAACACCGACACGCCCCGCACGACGCTCGCCCTCAACGCCAAATTCGGCGAGGGTGGCAATCACCCAATCTTCAAGCTGTTGTACAAATTTTCGCACATCTTTGCCGCGCTTGTTCAGATCCAGCATGGTATAGGCAATCCGTTGCCCCGGGCCGTGATAGGTATATTGCCCACCGCGCTTTGAGGTATAAACAGGAAACCGATCCGCATCGACCAGGTCAACGATATTGGCACTGGTGCCTGCGGTATAAAGGGCGGGATGCTCTAACAGCCAAATCCGTTCACCCGCCGTACCCGCAATCATACACTCAACATGGCTTTCCATCTCCGCGATGGCATCGGGGTAGGGCACATAATCTGGGGATATCGTCCAATTTAACATGTGCCTGTCCTGTAAGAAAAAATCCGAACTGTCAAACGGGTTACGTAAACTTCTTTAATAAAGTGCCCGAATCAGGTTACGCTAGGTCAGTTTATTAATTTTGGGGGAGATAAAATGTTTAGAAAATTATGTATTAACACTGCAATTTGCAGCAGCCTGGTAATCATGCCAGTGGCTTCGGTTCAGGCCAGTGACCTGCTGGGCGGGATTGTTGGCGGTCTTATTGGCGGTGCAATTATAAATTCGCATAAGCCTAAGAAAACCTATCGTAAGTCAACGACACGTAAGTCGAGCACTACATCTGTGGAGCGCGAAAAGAACCGTAACGTACAAACTTCGTTGAATTATTTCGGGTTTCCAGTGGGTCGGCCTGACGGTGTTATGGGGCGAAAATCGCGTGAGGCTGTATCGACATATCAGGCCTATATGAGCATGCCGATTAACGGCCAATTAGCACCTTTCCAGCAAGATATGCTGATTTCAGCCTACCACCGTGCAATTGCAGGCGGTGAGCGGACGACCAAATTGATGGCGGCAAACCCCGATGGGCCGCGGGGCGTGTTGAAAGTTTATCACCAAGCATTGGCGCGTGAAGGCGGGGTAATCATGGCATCGACGGGGGCAGGCCAGTCAGGTTTAATGCCTTCTGGTCAGGGAAATATGCCACAAATGGCAAATAGTTTTGCAAATACGGGGCAAAACGCGCCAGCTGCGACAATGGCGGCTATGCCAAACTTTGGGTCTTCTGGAAACGCGGTTTCTATGGCGAACCATTGTAACAAAGTCAGTTTGATCACCAACAGCAACGGCGGCTATATGACATTGGCGAACATGCGCGACCCTGCTTTTGCACTGGATGAACAGTTCTGCTTGGCGCGTATCTATGCGATTTCTAAATCCGAAGAACTGGCGAATGCCGTCCAAGGGGTGACCTCGGCGCAGATGCAAGCGCAATGTGAAACCATCGGTCCTATGTTTAAAGAACAAATCGCGGCGCTGTCTTTGGGGTCGAGGGCTGATGTGATTAAAAAAACCAGCGAAATGATTTTGGCCAGCGGTATGGCACCGACGCAATTGGGGCATACAGCTAGCATTTGTTTGGGTATCGGGTATCGTACTGACAACACCGACGTTGCCTTGGCATCGGGGTTAATTTTGACGGCTTTGGGGCAGTCAGCTTACGGCGAATTGATGGGACATCACTTGGTTAACGGGTTTGGCACAACCAAACGTCAAGACTTGGCGACGCAGTGGTACGCCAGTGCGGTGAATGCGATCGAGACAGGCCAACCAGCCGTTTTTGTGCCAGGTCAAGCTGACCGTCCACAGTTGATTAAAGCGGCTGCTTTGGGGCTGTCCACACCAATGACCCCCAAAAACAAAGCTGTGATGGCGCCGCAACCCGCGACATTTGTCTTGCCTAGTTTTGGGGCGACAAACGCCGCGCAATAATCGCGGCCCTAACAAACAAAAGGCCTGCACAGATTTGGAGGCCTTTTGTGTTTTGCATCTTCACAAGCAATATAAGAGCCGCTATACGCGCCCTACCTCAAGTGCGGCTGTGGCGGAATTGGTAGACGCGCAGCGTTGAGGTCGCTGTGGGGTAGTACCCGTGGAAGTTCGAGTCTTCTCAGCCGCACCAAAGGCCTTTTACAAAGTAAAAGGCCTGCAACCTTTCACCAAGATCACAAAGCGGCAGGTGTTTTGCAAAAAACACCGAGAGCGACCAGCGATGTGCCACGCCCCTAGATGATCAAAGGCCTTTTACAAGTAAAAGGCCTGCAACCTTTCACCAAGATCACAACGCGGCCAAGTGTTTTACAAAAAACACCGAGAGCGACCAGCGATGTATTCGTCGCCAGTCCCACAACCAGTCCCCCCTAAGCCGCGACGTCTTTGCGTGTATTTGACACAACGTCCCCCTTGGCGGCGTGAAAAAATTCGCTAGTCTCAAATCTACGCCCACCAAAGAGAAAGCATAGCCGATGAATTTTGACCTTTCCGAAGAACAGACCTTAATTTTCGAGATGGCGCATAGCTTTGCTCAAGATCAGATCGCGCCCCATGCGGCGCAGTGGGAAAAGGATCAGGTCATCCCGCGTGATGTTCTGCGTGCGATTGGCGCTTTGGGGTTTGGCTCTATTTATGTACCCGAAGACCAAGGTGGCACGGGGCTGTCGCGGCTGGATGCAGTGCTGATTTTTGAAGCGTTTTCCATGGCCTGTCCTTCGGTGGCGGCCTTTATTTCAATCCATAATATGTGCGTCAATATGGTGGCGAAATATGGCACTCAAAGTTTTAAGGATACTTGGCTGGACAGGTTGATGACCCTCGATGCCTACGCCGCTTATTGCCTGACAGAGCCGTCTTGCGGATCGGATGCCGCGAATTTATCGACCAAAGCTATTCTGATTGATGATCAGTATCAACTCACTGGAAATAAAGCCTTTATTTCTGGGGGCGGCTTTGCCGATCTTTATCTGGTGATGTGCCGCACAGGGGGTGAGRGCTATAAAGGTATCTCAACCGTGGCAATTCCTGACGGCACAAAGGGTCTGTCATTTGGGGCGTTAGAGMAAAAAATGGGCTGGAAATCACAGCCCACGGCACAGGTGCAAATGGATCAAGCAACGGTGCCGCAGGATCACTTGTTAGGGCAAGAAGGCAAAGGTTTTAGTTATGCCATGGAAGGTCTCGAYGGCGGRCGSYTSAAYATTGCGGCYTGTTCRCTRGGSGCGGCAASCCAAGCCYTGAAAATYGCYGTYAACTAYATGGGCGAACGCGARGCYTTTGGTCAGACACTGGATAAATTCCAAGGCTTGCAGTTTGAATTGGCCAGCATGGAAACCAACCTAAACGCCGCGCGKGTGACACTGTACCAAGCGGCGTGGAAATATGACCAAGGGGCYCCCGACGCGACCAAACAATGCGCCATGGCCAAACTCTTTGTCACCGAAACCTGTTCGCAAATCACGAACGGTGCCTTGCAAATGCTCGGCGGCTACGGCTACCTCGAAGATTACGGCATTGAAAAACTCCTACGTGATATTCGCGYCCACGAAATTCTAGAAGGCACAAGTCAGATCATGAAATTGATTATCAGCCGCGCAAYGCTCACCGAGCGTGACCGCACATGAGCGATGTTTTRATCCGCAAACAGGGTAAGGCGGGGCATATTACTTTGAACCGACCTGCACGTCTAAATGCGCTRACYCACMAGATGGCAYTRACGATTGAGGCGGCTTTGCTTGACTGGCAAACCGATAACGATGTCGAGTTGGTCGTGATYGAYGCGGTCGGGGATCGGGCGTTTTGTGCCGGCGGTGATGTCGCCGATCTCTATGTCAAAGGGCAGGCGGGGCAATATGATGCCGCGCAACAGTTTTGGCGCGATGAATACCGTATGAACATGTTGATTGCGCAATATCCTAAACCCTATGTCGCCTTTATGGACGGCATCACAATGGGCGGCGGTGTCGGGCTGTCGGCACATGGATCGCACCGTATTGTGACCCCGCGCACGGTGTTTGCCATGCCTGAATGCTCGATCGGGCTGATCACGGATGTCGGCGGGACATATCTGTTGGCACAAACCCCGGGCCAATGCGGCATATACCTTGGCCTAACGGGTCAAACCCTGACGGGGGCGGATTGTCTCTATGCAGGTTTGGCCGATTATTATGTGAGGGCGGAGCAGCTCGATGCTGTGAAAACCAACCTTATGGAGACAGGCGATTTGTCTGTTTTGGCGCAATTTAGCACCCTGTCAGAACCCAGTCGCTTGGTGCAGGATCAAGACCAGATTGACCAGTTGTTTGCGGGCGATACAGTGCAACAGATCATCATAGATTTACAGGCTGATCCCAGTGAATTTGCGACAAAGGCATTGGCGCGTATCGAGCACGGCGCACCTTTGGCATTAAGGGTAACTTTTGACGCTATTAGGTTGTCCCAAAAGGAAAAATCCTTGGAGATTGCCATCCGAAATGAATTTCGTGTGGTGTCTTATACGCTTGAACAGGGGGAACTGATTGAAGGCGTGCGTGCCGCCCTGATCGACAAGGATAAAGCCCCACAATGGCGCTATAAAACCCTCAGCGATGTGCCGCAAAGTTTACTGGATAAAATCCACCAACCCGCCCCAAAGGGTGATTTCAGCTACACGGGTTAAGCGTAGCTGAAATAGCATTTTTTTAAAACTCAACCGCGGGCAGGATTGTGCCGACACAATCACCAAATCCGATGGTAAATCCGTCGCCCTGTGCATTGCCGCGTAGGGTTAGGGTGTCGCCGTCCTCAATGAAACTGCGGGTCTCGCCGCTATCGAGTGTAAAGGGTTTCTGACCAGCCCAGCTAAGTTCCAACAGCGATCCATATTCACTTTTATTGGGGCCTGAAATCGTGCCTGATCCCAACAAATCGCCTGTGTTCATCGGACAGCCACAAACCGCATGATGCGCCAGCTGTTGCGCGGCTGAATAATACACCCGTGAATAATTGGTTTGTGTCACGGCGGTGGCTTTATCCGCGCCTGCGGGTTGCATGGTGACCTCAAGCTGAATGTCGAACAGCCCTGGGGTTTGCTCGTCTAGATAGGGGAGTAGCTTTTTATCTCGCGGTGGGGTGGAGACCCGAAACGGCGCAAGTGCCTCTGCGGTGATGATCCAAGGGCTGATACTTGTGCCAAAGGCTTTACCTTGGAACGGGCCTAGCGGTTGGTATTCCCAGCCCTGAATATCACGCGCCGACCAATCGTTCAGCAACACATAGCCAAAGATCATATCATCGGCCTGCTGCACCGTAATGGGTTGCCCCATCTGCGACGGGGTGCCCACGATTGCGCCCATTTCCAGCTCAATATCGAGACGTTTTGTCGGACCAAAGCTGGGCATATCTGCATCAGGCGCTTTGGTTTGCCCAAGCGGGCGGTGAATGTCTGTGCCAGACACCACAACGCTAGAGGCGCGTCCGTTATAGCCGATGGGAATGTGCAACCAGTTGGCGGGCAAATCGGTCGAGCCGCGCAAAATGGCCCCCATATTTTCTGCATGCTGTCTGCCTGCATAGAAATCGGTATATTCAGAAACGCGAAACGGCATGTGCATTTGTGCGTCTGCAAGCGGGATTAAAAACGGGCTTAGAGCCGCTTGATCGGGGCTGTCTTTTGCCAGCAATGCGGTCAATCGCGCGCGGAACGCGGCCCATGTTGGCGCACCTTGTTCCATCAAGGTGTTCCACACAGGGGCGTCAAAGATTGTGCTATCCCCGATGCTCAGCAAACCTGCTTTTTCGGCTTGTGCGCAATCAAGGATCATATCGCCAATCGCGACCCCGCAACGTGGGTCAAGGGTCGTCGTTGAAAACACACCGTAAGGCAGGTTGTTCAGGGGAAAGGGGCAGTCTGCGGTGTTTGCAGTGCTAATCCAGCTTTGAATTAAGGGCATCATAAGTCCTTTGAATGTGGTTTGTTATTAAGGCGCATGTTGTTTATTTTTTACCTGGGGTGCCATCGAACTTTTTCTCGATATCGGCCCAACAGTCAATATAGTTATCTTGTAGCGGGGCCTCTTTGGCGGCAAATTTTGTCAGATGTTGCGGGAAACGCGTCTCGATCATAAACGACATGGTATTATCTTGTTTGACAGGGTCAAGCGTCTCATTCGAGGCTGCATCAAAGGCCGCTTTGTCAGGCCCGTGGGGTAGCATCATATTGTGCAGGCTGATCGATCCAGGTGCAAAACCATCGGGTTTGGCATCATATTGGCCATAAATATTGCCCATCAGTTCTGACATGATGTTTTTGTGATACCATGGTGGGCGAAAGGTATCCTCGGCCACCATCCAGCGTTCGCGGAACAGCGCAAAGTCAATATTTGCTGTGCCCGGCTGACCAGAAGGGGCGGTTAGAACGGTGAAAATTGACGGGTCGGGATGGTCAAATAAAACCGCGCCTATGGGGCAATAGGTTCGCAAATCGTATTTCACGGGGGCATAATTACCATGCCACGCCACCACGTCTAGCGGGCTATGGCCAATATGGGTTTCATGGAACTGCCCCGCCCATTTAATAATCAGACTCGAAGGCACTTCACGGTCTTCATAAGCAGCAACAGGGGTTTTGAAATCGCGTGAATTGGCCATGCAATTCGCCCCGATAGGGCCACGCTGGGGCAATTCGAATTTCTGTCCGTAGTTTTCACATACAAATCCCCGTGCTGGGCCTTCAAGAACCTCAACACGGTAGACCAAACCACGTGGCAGAATAGCGATTTCTTTGGGTTCAAGATCAATCACACCCAATTCGGTGCAAAACCGCAAACGCCCCTCTTGCGGGA
>NVSA01000068.1 GCA_002401045.1 Paracoccaceae bacterium | reverse complement strand
TGGGTTGTCGCCGAAACCCTCATGTTGATCGCCAGCCGCCTAGGCCCGTTTGGCGGCGGGTCTGGTCTGTCCTTGCCAACATCGTACTTGCGCGAATTCGGTCGCCGCGCCCCTGAACGTATCGGCGCAATCTACCTCTGGGTTCTCGTCCTGACACTGGTGATTTTCTTTGGCATCTGGTTGATCATGCGATCCCGCATCGGTCTGGCTCTAAGCGCCATGCGTGACAGCGAAGAAGGTGCCGCAATCGCAGGGGTCAACACCACACTCGTTCGCGCCACAACCTTCATTGTTGCCGCGCCTTTTATCGGCTTGGCAGGCGTCATGGTCACCCTGCAAAAAGCACGCATCTCGCATATTTCATCGTTCTCGATGCTGGACTGGACAATCTACGTCTTGTTCATCGTAGTGATCGGCGGATTGGGCAGCCTAGAAGGCCCCATCATCGGAACCATCATCTTTTTCGTCTTACGCGAAGCCCTGCAAAACTTTGGCGTGTGGTACCTCATCACATTGGGCGTGCTGGCGATTTTCATCATTCTATATGAACCAAAAGGTCTGTGGGGTCTTTTGCGCCGTAAATTATCTGGGGACTTACTCCCCATCACCCATAAAAACCCCATGCTCAAAAACAATAAAACAGGAAAATAATATGAAAATTGAATCCGCTATTTGTCGTCATACTGGCAAACTTGCCATTGAAACGGTCGACCTCGAAGAACCCCGCGAAAATGAAATTTTAGTTCGCACAATCGCCACAGGCATTTGCCACACAGATATTTCGGTGATGAACCAAGTCCTCCCCGCCCCGCTCCCCATTGCACTGGGTCACGAAGGCGCAGGCATTGTTGAGAAAATTGGTGCCAAAGTCACCAACGTTGCTGTCGGCGATCACGTTGTGATGACCTATGATTACTGCGGCACCTGCCCCAGCTGTCTGGCGGGCAAGCAAACCTATTGCCACAACTCATTTGATTACTGCTTTGGCGGCCACCGCCCCGATGGCAGCTCGCCGATTTCCAAAGATGGCGAAGCGGTGGGCGGCAGTTTCTTTGGCCAATCCTCCTTGGCAACCTATTCGATATGCTACGACCGTAATGTGGTCAAAGTCCGCAAAGACGCGCCCCTCGAACTGCTCGGGCCACTGGCTTGTGGCATTCAAACAGGCGCGGGTGCGGTACTTAATGCCCTAAAAGTCGAAAAAGGTTCTGACTTTGCTGTCTTTGGTGCAGGCGCAGTTGGCCTAAGCGCGATCATGGCGGCTAAAATTGCAGGCGCACGCCGCATTATTGCTGTAGATGTTGCTCCTGAACGCCTTGCATTGGCAAAAGAATTAGGCGCGACGGATATCATCAACGGCGCAACGGACGATATACTCGAAATAATCGCCAGCCTGACCGAGGGCGGCGTAATGTTTGCACTCGATACCAGCGGCGTTCCAACCGTTATGCAACAGGCCGTCATGGCGCTGGCACCGCGCGGAACTTGTGGTTGGCTGGCAGGGGTCAGTCCCGATCTAAACATCACCGTGAACCCGCTGTTCTTGCTTTACGGTCGCAGTATTCGCGGCATTATTGAGGGCGACGCCCATGATGCATCTGCCTTTATCAACAAACTTATTGATTGGCATATGGAGGGTAAATTCCCGTTTGATAAACTGATCAAAACCTATCCGTTCAGCGATCTAGACACAGCCATTGCTGACAGTAAATCAGGCAGTGCCATCAAGCCAATCGTTGTGTTTGATACTTAGAACAGCCTAACTCAGCCGCGCTTTTAGCTTACGATGTAGCGTCGCGCGGCTGATCCCCAACCGTTTTGCAGCCGCCGATCTGTTGCCGTTACAAAACGCCAGCGCTTGGTCAATTGCAAAACTCTGCATCTGATCCAGCCGCGTATCCGTCTCCAATGTGGGCAATGCAATCGGCGCGCTAATCAACGGCCTGATATGCTTTAACGTCACCGTTTTTCCCAGTACACAACTCGCTGCAATTTGATCGATACAAGCAATCAATTCACGAATATTTCCAGGCCAGCTATAGCTATACATCGCGTTATAAACATTCACAGAGATACGCCGCCTAGACAGTCCCCGTTTCAGTAGCTTCTTAATCAACTGTTGGGCTTGTCCGCGATTACAAAGCGCAGGCAATGTCACCATGCTTGGACGCAACAAGTAATATAAATCTTCGCGCAACACGCTTTGGTCTGCCATCTGCAAAGACGCGCGACTAGAACAAATAATCGCCACATCAGGCTTGCTTTCAATGAAACGCGCCAAACGTGATTGATCCCTTTGGCACAACAAATCCAGATCGCGAATATAATAGCACCCAATCGGCGTTCCCGAATACAGGTGCTCGAAAACCTCTTGCAAACTATCGGGGGATATCGCCCCGCAATTGATCTCGACACTTTCCAGATGTGACCCGCTACTTTGCTTATGCAACCACTGCGCGGCCAGCGATTTTCCTGTGCCAGATGCACCGCACAACAACACAGGCAAATAAGCGTTCATCGCATCAATGCTATTGGTCAAATCCTGCTCTAATGTCGTATCACCAAAAGTCACAGGCTTGGGGGTATCATTCTGGACAATGACCGCTTTTATATCACGCGCACGCGACACTTCACGCAACGTGACCTGTTGTCTTGCATCTGTGTTCAAAATCGACAGTTTACGACCCACATGCCCACCCGAAATCACATCACCAAACTGGGCATTAAACAGATCAGAAAACTGCGCCGATTGCGGCGTAATCTCAGACAGCCCCAGCATGTTCAACGCACAAGAATTAGCGCCCAAAACTTCACCATCGGGGCCAAACGCCAGCACCCCGTCAATGGATGAGCTGTTCGCGCCATAGCCAAACCGTACAAAATTATCACTCAGTGATTTAACCAGCGTGATTTCAATATCACGCGCCGTTTCATTCAAAACTTGCCTGACAATTTCTTGCGGCATTTGCGATGTGGCGGTAATATTCAAAATCCCCGCCAGCGTACCGTCAGTACCAAACACAGGCGAGGCAACACATTTCAAATGGCTAAGATTATTGAAGTAATGCGCGTCCCCGATTACTTCGGCACCGCTTTGGGTCGAAATCACCACCGACATTGCACTGGTGCCGACCGTTTTTTCCGACAAATCCAGGCCAGGGCGCATCACTTTGCGCAAATAAGGCGTGCGGTGCATCCGACTGTCTAGAACCACCCCCGTTTTATCGGTCAACATGATGCCAAATTCCAAGCCATTAAGCGTATTGGCAACTTCATTCATTGCATGATCCGCCGCCGCAACCAAAGCACGGTTACGCGTCAATTCATTCTTAAACGAATGTGTCGATAACAACTCAAGCGGCGCACTGCCGTCATACCGCAACCCGTGATCGGCGCACCTACGCCACGAAGCAGCCAAACCATTGTTCAGCCACGATGGTCTGTCACCCTTTGTAATAAGCGCCCGACGAATAGTTGACATTGGACTGGCAGAATGTTGCATGACGGCCTCCCACCCCCTGTCTGCGAATATTTAGGATGTATACTACATAAAACGATTCGCCTCTACAACTCACTTAACCTTAGCAAGCCCCAGCTTAACTTTCATGTGCCTGCCGAAAATGCGATGGTGTTTGTCCCACATGTTTTTTAAATAACCGACAATAATACGACGGATCCGCATAGCCCAATCGTTGGCTGATTTCGGTGATAGATAGCTGGGTGAATTTCAACAAACGCTTGGCCTCTAATATCCTGCGCTTGGTCAAAAACCGCTGCGGCGACACGCCTAAACCCGCCGCAGATTTACGGTTCAGCTGAACGGTGGAAATCCCCAAGGCACGGGCATAATCCGCCGACGACCAATTGGCGGTATAGTTGTTTTCAATCAAATCACAAAACCGCCGCAACAGATCATCCTCTTGCACTTTTCGGTGCGCGCTATCTACCTGTATATTCCTTTGCTCATGGCGTAAAACGGCCAACGACAGCGCCTTTAGGTTGGTCTCTAACGAGATATTTCTAAGCTGATCGTAGACCTTAAAGCCCGTTTTGATCGTGTCATAAGCGTTCATGCAAGCCTTAAAATCAGGCGTGTTTTGCGACATAATCACAATGCGATCACTCAAATTCCCGCCGCCCACAAGATCAGGCAACATCTGGGACACCACCGATGCCCGTACACTAATCACGCCGCCAATCACATCATCAGGAAACTGAAATCCATGCACAAAAAGCGGGGGGACAGAAACTAAGACAGGCTCGGTTATCATATGTTCCCAACCATCCAAATACATCCTGATACCTGCGTTTTGAAGGTAGAAGAACTGCCAAAGCATGTCATGCTTATGGGGCAGGATTGACCAATTATATTTCGCACTGCGATCCCGAATTGCCTCAAAATGCAAAACATCCTCATGGTGTTCTTCTAGGTATTCGCCATAAAGCGCATAAATCGGGACCAGCTCTGTCATATCATACTTTCTGGCGTATGTTGCCAAGTTTGATCGGATTGTACCATAAGTTTGTCATTATGTGCATTGATTTAACATTATATGCTAGTTTAGTTCTATAAGTTAAATCGGGAGAAGCGCTATGACACTCAAGAAAACACAAGTTTGCATCATCGGATCAGGACCTGCGGGTCTGTTGCTATCACAGCTTTTGCACAATGCAGGCATTGAAAGTATCATTCTGGATCGTCAAACCCGTGCCCGTATTGAAGCGCGCGTGCGTGCTGGCGTTTTGGAATGGGGATCAGTTCAAGCCCTTGAAGATGCAGGTGTCTCGGAGCGTATGCACGCCGAAGGCATTCCCCACGACGGGTTCGAATTGGCCTTTAACGACGAGCGACACCGTATTGATCTAAAAGGTCTTACAGGCAAACAAGTCATGGTTTACGGCCAAACCGAAATTACCAAAGACCTGATTGAAAAACGCCTAGAACAAGGTGCCGAGATCATTTTCTCTGCCGAAGACGCACCCCCACTGAAGTGACATCTGACAAACCACAGGTTCACTATTCAAAAGACGGCCAAGACCATATCATTGAATGTGATTACATCGCAGGGTGCGACGGCTTCCACGGCCCTTCACGCCAAGCCATCCCTGCCAACATCTTAAAAACATTCGAACGGGTCTACCCCTTTGGCTGGTTGGGCATTTTGGTCGAAAAGCCCCCTATGTCCCATGAACTTATCTACGCCCACCACGAAAACGGATTTGCGTTGTCGTCTATGCGTTCAGAAACCCGCAGTCGCTACTATATCCAATGTTCGCTAGACGACAAAATAGAAGACTGGTCAGATGCACGGTTCTGGGATGAATTCAAAACCCGCATGGGCGAAGAAAACGCCCAGCACTTGCAAACAGGCGACAGCTTTGAGAAATCAATCGCCCCTCTGCGCAGTTTCGTCACCGAACCCATGCGCCACGGCAACCTATTCCTAGCAGGCGATAGCGCCCACATCGTACCACCTACAGGTGCTAAGGGTCTAAACCTTGCAATCGCCGACGTACAACTTTTGTCACGCGCCTTGATTGAAGATTACAAATCAAACAACAGCACACACCTAGAAACCTATTCACAAACCTGCCTGAAACGGGTCTGGAAAGTCGAGCGTTTCTCTTGGTCTATGTCGAAAATGTTGCACAAATTCCCGCAAAACAGCGACTTTGAAAACCGTATGCAACGCGCAGAATTCGACCACATCTCCAGTTCTGAGACCGCCTCACGCGACTTGGCCGAAAACTACGTAGGCTTACCGCTGGAATAACCTCAGCGCTCCTTCTCATGTATACTCTCCTTTAGTCCATAATATGCGATTAAAGGAGAGGTGCCAAACCGTGATAGGTTCACGACCTCAAGGATACACTTTCAATATCAAGGAGCGAGCTATCTTTAGTTGATTTCAGGACAATGTCTGAACGGACTTGCTGCACATGTGACTGGACGAGCAATTTTTCATGCAAGAAATTAGAAAAACTATCAAGATCAAAAGTTCTAACATGTAGTATATAATCTGTGTCCCCCGACACCGAAAAAGCTAATTGTATTTCTGGTTGAAGCTCAACCCATCTTGCAAAATTAACATCCGTATCTTTGGTGTGATTGCGAAGATTAACCCTTACAATGGCTCGAATTCCGAAACCTAGGCGCGACGCATCTAGGCGCGCCACATAGCCTTTGATGATCCCTGCGGACTCCAGCGCCACTCTTCGACGTGAACATTGAGATGCCGATAAATTGACCGTTTTCGAAAGTTCAGCGTTTGTTAGCGCACCATCTTTTTGGAGCGCATTGAGAAGTAACTTATCAAAAGAATCTAGTTTCATATCGGGCCTCATTTGCATACGCACAACCATCTACGCATATATTACGCGCAAAATTAACCATATATGCATCTTACATGCAATAAAATAGTGTATATGGGGGCAGAATGCACACGTTTTGCAGAGATGCCATGATAGTTCTAACAAAACGAACAGATAGGATCCAAACATGCCAGCCGCAAAACAACCCGACCGTAGCTTTACACATCAAGCAATCGCGGAAGCCGTCCATGACAACGGCGTTAGCGTAATGTTCGGACTGGTCGGCGACGCCAATCTCTTTGTGGCAGATCATTTTGTTCGAGGCTGTAGCGGTCGTTTTATCCCCGCCACGCATGAAGGAAATTCTGTCCTTATGGCACTCGCCTGGACACATGTTTCTGGTGAGGTTGGAACCGCTACAATCACACATGGCCCCGCTTTAACCAATTGTGCGACCGCCCTCACCGAAGGCGCGAGRGGYAAAATCCCGATTGTACTGCTCGCAGGGGATACTCCAGTTGCAAATCCGCGCCACCTTCAAGCTTTAGATCAACGAGAGATGGTTAAGTCTACTGGAGCAGGYTTTGAGCAAATACGCAGCCCAGAMACMGCRGCAGCCGATGTTTCGCGCGCATATTATCGCGCYAAGGTAGAACAGCGYCCRATCGTGCTTAATATGCCTGCAGATTTCATGTGGRTYGAGGCMMAAAGCTCTCATCAAGTCTTGAGCGTATTTGAGACAAAAARCTATGTCCCAGAAGGCAATGCCGTGGATGARGCTATTGGGATGATAGCYTCGGCACGTCGCCCTCTCATACTTGCTGGCGCGGGTGCTACAGGTGCACGTGATCAAATTATTAAACTAGCCGACAGGCTTGAGGCACCTTTGGCCACCACACTCAAAGCAAAGGGGCTTTTTCGAGGACACGATTATRACCTAGACATATTCGGCACSTTAAGTTCACCSGCCACTTATGATGCGATTGCACAATCCGATTGCATCATYTGTTTTGGTGCGGGGTTACATGATTTGACCACGGATAAAGGAAATTTAATGAAAGGMAAGCGGCTGGTGCAAGTGGATAAAAACCCCTATGCAATCGGTCGCAGCGTGCATCCAGATGCAGCGCTCATCGCCGATTCAGGGCTGACTGCAGACAATTTTGTTTATTGGTTAGATGAGGCGGAAATCCAGCCAAGCGGCTTTACCGCAGAACTTGATCCATCGACCCTTCGCCACCACCCCGCACCAAAACGATCGCCTAAACAAAAAGGTCATATTAATTACGTCGCCACGCTAGAAGCGATTGAAAAAGCGCTGCCTGAAAACCGAATTCTAGTGACAGATGGTGGACGTTTTATGACAGAGGTTTGGTGTCGTATTTCAGTAAGAGACCCTCAAAGCTTTGTGGTTACTGCAAACTTTGGATCGATTGGCTTGGGGTTATCCGAAGCGATCGGTGCGGGTGTTGCAGCCCCTGATCGTCCAGTCGTTTTATTCGCAGGAGATGGCGGCTTTATGATGGGTGGGCTTAGCGAGTTGCACACCGCTGTAAGCCTCAAGCAGGATCTCATCATCATTATCTGCAACGATGGCGCATACGGGGCGGAACACATCCAGTTCCGAGACCGAAACATGGACCCGAGCATTACAGAGTTCAATTGGCCAAGTTTCGCAAAAATCGCAATATCAATGGGGGCCGACGGATTGGTTGTCCGCTCTGAGGACGAACTAAAGACCGCATTAGACGCAATATCGACGCGCAGTCGTCCCCTGCTCATCGAATTGCGACTTGATCCAGATGACGTGCCACCCATGCGGATTTAACGGGCACAGAGCAATCTAAATACTTCAAAACATTTGCAGACCTTTTAGTTCGTGAAAGGTCTGCGGCTGTGTCCTAATCCGATATAGCGATGGATGCTCTCGGTGTTTTATCTTTATAAATAAGGATTTTACATCCAGCTATGGGCGTTGCGTTGTAAACTCAAGCTTAGTAAAATGCACATATGCTTATAAGACCCTTCCAAAATCAAGACGCCCGCGCATTGACGCAATTATTCCACGATTCTGTTCACGTAATAGGCGCCCGCGATTACTCAGACGAACAACTATCAGCTTGGAGCCCTCAACCCGTTACTGCTGAAACATTCATACGTAGAATATCTGATGGCAGAGACATTTTTGTCGCTATTAACACCGAAAAAGAGCCCGTTGGTTTCATTGAACTCGAAAAAAACGGCCATATAGATTGCTTTTACTGCCGCCCCGATGTTGCGGGAACAGGCATCGGTAAAGAACTCTATAATCACTTAGAACGCATGGCGTCAGAGCGGGGGATCGAAATTTTGTTTGTCGAGGCAAGCGAAGCCGCCAAGCGTTTTTTTATTCGACAAGGCTTCAAAACAGATCACCGTCGTAATTTCAAATACAATGGCGTCGATATACATAATTTTCTGATGCGAAAATCACTGTAGTCTCATCCTGCATCAAACATATGATGGATGCTCTCGGGGTTTGTTCCAAACACCTGCCGCATTGTGATCTTGGTGGAACATTTCAGACCTTTTACTTTGTAAAAGGCCTTTGGTGCGAGCGGGGGGACTTGAACCCCCACGTCCATACGGACAACAGATTTTAAGTCTGGCGTGTCTACCTATTCCACCACGCTCGCAGTCAGCCTACCCGTAGTCATATCGCTTAAAAACACAGCGTAGATCACTGGGAAAGTCGGCGCACATTGGCGTCTTCATATTGATTTGTAAACCAAAGATTTGACCCATTTTCCAGATTTTTATCTCATTGCTAAAAACAGATGGCAGGCATAGGGATAAACAAACAAGGTTACTCCCATGTCTGCCCCACGAAACACCCCTGAGCAGCGCGATAACTGGCGCGGCATCCTGTGGATGATGTCCTCGGTTGTCATTGCAAGCATCATGAGCATCGCCGTGCGCTATGCGTCTTACGACATTTCCAGCATCTTGATCGTACTTTACCGCGCGATTTTCGCCACCTTGATCGTTTGCGCTGCGATTGTGATTTACCCGCCATGGCGCAAACAAATCAAATTTTCACACCCCCTACGCCATATCATACGCGGCCTCTGCGTGGCGACGGCAACCAATTTAGGGTTCTACACCCTTGCAACAGTGCCCATCGCCACCTCAACAGTGCTGTTTTTCACTGCACCTATTTTTGCCACCCTGCTGGGCATGGTGTTCCACAAAGAGCCCATCGGCATCCGCCGTATCAGTGCTATTGGATGCGGTTTTTTAGGCGCATTGGTCATCTTGCGCCCTGGATTTTCGGAAATCAGTTGGGGTATGCTCGCAGGCATCAGCAGTTCGATTTTCTTTGCCCTTGCCCTGACCATGTCACGCGGTCTCGCCCAAGCAGACGGTGCAATCAGCACCTACCTATCATCGGTCGTCATCACATTTTTGGTCACACTGCCGTTTGCCGTACCCAACCTCGCAGTTCCCCAGAACACCATAATCTGGCTCGCCGTCGGGGTCGTCTCGATCACCAGCATCCTGCGCGGCATTGCCGACATCCAAGCCTACCGCTACGCCGAGGCCAGCGTGCTGACCCCCGTCGCCTATTCCCGTATCGTATTTTTAGGCATCGCAGGGTATTTCCTATTCAATGAGACCCCTGACAAATACACCCTCATCGGCGCATTCATCATCATCTCATCAACACTCTATATCACCCAGCGTGAACGCGCCTTGAAAGCCGCCAAACCTAAATAGGTCTTCGCGCCTTCAACGCCGCTGAAATAGTCCCATCATCGAGGTAATCCAGCTCGCCGCCAATCGGCACACCTTGGGCGAGCAGACTGATCTCAACGTCACGGTCTTCCAACTGATCGGCAATATAATGCGCCGTGGTTTGCCCATCCACCGTGGCATTCAGCGCCAAAATCACCTCTGTGACACCCTCTTGTTCAACACGGTCAACCAACAACGGAATACGCAATTCTTCAGGGC
>NVSA01000002.1 GCA_002401045.1 Paracoccaceae bacterium | reverse complement strand
GACGTGCTCCGGCATGGGCAAAGTGCGCGCACAACAGGGATTTTTCACTGTTGAACGCACCTGCCCAACATGTTCAGGTCGCGGCTCTATCATCACCAACCCTTGCACCACATGTTCTGGTTCAGGTCGCCAACAACGGGAACGCTCACTTGGCGTGAATATTCCTGCTGGCGTCGAAACGGGTACACGTATTCGTTTAGCGGGTGAAGGCGAAGCAGGCGGCCTTGGGGGGCCATCTGGTGATTTATACATCTTCATTGAAGTTAAGGATCATGAGATCTTTGAACGCGAAGCCCAAAACCTGTATTGTCGTGTCCCTGTATCCATGACATCTGCCAGCTTGGGCGGTGAAATTGAAGTGCCTACAATTGATGGCGGTAAAAGTCGGGTAAAAATCCCCTCTGGTTCGCAATCAGGCACCCAAATGCGCCTGCGCGGCAAAGGTATGCCTGGACTTCGCTCCAGCACAAAGGGTGATTTGTTCTTAGAAATCAGCGTGGAAACACCTGTGAACCTAACCGCCAAACAAAAAGAACTGTTGAAAGAGTTTGAAACGCTCAGCAAAGACAACAGCCCAGAAAGCAAAAACTTTTTTGGTAAAGTTAAAGGWTTYTGGGAARGWATGAAGGGNTWRSTWRCCCTTCATWYKMTCCRTATCRCAAGACGCCATMACMGCCATRTTCARAATRTCRTTCRMMGWTGAKSTSAYMGAACAYAGCTGRATGGGYTTTTCSATWCCCGACAWGATMGGSCCRATMACCGTAGCSCCRCCCARTTCTTGCATCATYTTYACAGAWATWGATGCMGARTGMCGCGCRGGYAYWACCARAATATTTGCRGGGCCSGTTAGACGSMWRAAYGGATAATYTTCYTGRRTTTTWGYATTCARRGCMACATCMACRGTCATTTCRCCYTCATAYTCAAAATCAACRCCRCGCTCATCYARRAYWTYTGMCGCWARRWKCATTTTTTCWGCMCGTTCAGATKSYGGRTAGCCAAAGTTTGAAAAGCTCACAAAGGCCACACGYGGTTCAATCCCCATACCCCGTGCAACAGATGCCGCGTGTTCAGCAATATCCGCCAAGGCATTCGCGTCAGGCCATTCATGCACCAACGTATCCGCTACAAAAACCATACGTCCGCCTTTTAAAACAGCATTAACCCCGACAACACCATCACCAGGTGTCGTATCAAATACGTGGTTAAGCAATCTAATCACATGCGCAGATTTTCGTGTTGCACCTGTGACCATTGCATCAACATGCCCATGCGCCACCATCAAAGCTGCAAAAACATGGCGATCGCGCGATGCCAATTTATGCACATCTTTGCGGTCATASCCTTTGCGCTGCAAACGTTCGTACAAATAATCTTTATAGACGTCCAAATGCTCRATCATACGCGCRTTYACAATTTCGATCTCATCAAACGCATCGCCAAGACCTACATCTTTAAGCACCGCTTTGACTTCTTTTTCACGCCCAACAACAACAGCTTGTCCCARTCCAGACCGTGAATAAGCCACCGCCGCACGCAAGACACGCGGGTCATGACCCTCTGCAAACAACATACGTGCTTGATTGTTGCGTGCCCGCACGAACAAAGATTGCAATACAGATGCCGCAGGATCCAAACGAGATTTCAAATCCAGCTCATATGCCTCCATGTCAATAATCGGACGGCGCGCAACACCCGTTGCCATGCCAGCCTTAGCAACAGCAGGCGGAATGACGTGAATCAAACGCGGGTCAAACGGTGTTGGAATGATATAATCAGGGCCAAACATCATCTTTTTACCGTAAGCCATCGCAACTTCGTCTGGTACGTCTTCTTGTGCCAGCTGAGCCAAGGCCTGCGCACATGCAATTTTCATTTCTTCATTGATTGAACGCGCATGAATATCCAGCGCACCACGGAATAAATACGGGAAACACAAAACATTGTTCACTTGATTTGGATAATCAGAACGCCCCGTTGCAACAATCGCATCAGGCCGCACAGCGTGTGCTTCTTCTGGTGTGATCTCTGGATCAGGGTTAGCCATCGCGAAAATTACAGGGTTTGGCGCCATGGATTTTACCATATCAGGCGTCACAGCACCCTTGGCAGACACACCCAAAAATACATCCGCATCCTTCATCGCATCGCCAAGTGACCGCATAGGCGTTTCAATTGCATGGGCAGATTTCCACTGGTTCATACCTTCAGTACGACCCTTGTAAATCACGCCTTTCGTATCACAAATCACACAGTTTTCGTGTCTAGCACCCATYGCCTTGATCAATTCCAGACACGCAATCCCAGCAGCGCCYGCACCGTTCAGCACRACACGTACATCTTCGATTTTCTTATTGCTGATTTTAAGCGCATTCAACAAACCAGCGGCACAAATCACCGCCGTACCATGCTGATCATCGTGAAAAACTGGAATGTCCATTTTTTCACGCAAAGCTTGCTCAATAATAAAACATTCTGGCGCTTTAATATCTTCCAAATTGATACCGCCAAAACTTGGCCCCATCAATTTCACAGCATTAATAAACTCATCACAATCTTCAGTATCAAGTTCAATATCAATCGAATTTACATCCGCAAACCGCTTGAACAGAACCGACTTACCTTCCATCACAGGCTTAGCCGCAAGCGCCCCAAGATTACCCATGCCCAAGATTGCCGTACCATTGGTAATCACCGCAACCATATTGCCGCGTGACGTATAATCATAAGACGCTTCAGGGTTTTCCGCGATTGCCCGTACAGGCACCGCAACACCAGGCGAATAAGCCAGCGACAGATCGCGCTGTGTTGCCATCGCTGTCGATGGGACAATCTCAATCTTACCTGGCTTTGGCTCCMTATGGTACGCGAGCGCTTCTTCGTCTGTGATTTTTTGCTTACTAGACATTAATTTTCCATTAGTTTAACGTTAAACTACTTATTTTTATGCATTGTTACGTCTTTTTTAAGCAAGTTACAAGAAACATCAATCTCAGGCCTTTTCGTGCCTGCCAGTCTTGGCTATTCTAGCCCAAATTCAATCTGGGGGATTGCAATTGTCTGCTACAAAAAGTGCTGTCACACCAATGATAGCGCAGTTTTTAGAAATCAAAACTGAATATCCTGATGCGCTATTATTTTATCGCATGGGTGACTTTTATGAGATGTTTTTCGACGATGCCGTTGCTGCCGCCGAAGCATTAGACATCGCCCTAACAAAACGCGGTAAGCACTACGGCGAAGATATTCCCATGTGTGGCGTCCCGGTACATTCTGCCGAAAATTATTTCTTAACATTGATCCGCAAAGGCTTTCGCGTCGCCGTTTGCGAACAGTTAGAAAGCCCTGCAGAGGCCAAAAAACGCGGCAACAAATCAATCGTCAAGCGTGGCGTTGTGCGYCTRGTMACCCCMGGMACATTRACYGAAGACAGCCTCCTAAATGCCCGCCARCACAACTTTTTATGCAGCTTTTCAGACATCCGATCAGAATGCGCATTGGCATGGGTTGATATCTCGACAGGTGATCTTTTTGTCCAAAGCACCACTAAAACCCGCCTTGGCCCCCTGCTCGCACGCCTTGCSCCAAAAGAAGTTCTCATTTCAGAAAGCCTTGACCAAGCAACCATMGATWTRATCGAAGAAATYGGCTGYGTCACCACAACCCTWGCCCGCGCCAGCTTTGACAGYGAYCTAGCCACAAAACGCTTAACAGATTTATTTCACGTCAAATCACTTGATGGRTTTGGRAATTTCGGTCGYGCCGAACTATCCGTTTTRGGTGCCATTGTTGACTACATGGACATCACCCAAAAAGGCCAGCTACCACTTTTAAGCCCGCCCATCCAAGAACACGAAACATCCAAYGTTCATATMGATGCGGCAACACGCAGAAAYCTAGAATTAACACGCAATATGTCTGGCGAAAAAACAGGCTCATTACTGCACGCCATTGATCGCACCGTCACAGGGGCAGGGGCGCGATTGCTCGAATTCTGGCTGTCTAACCCTTCAACCGATATAACCAAAATCGCACAACGGCTGGACTGTGTTACCTATTTTGAAGACACGCCAAAACTGCGCCAAGATTTGCGCGAAACACTCAAACAAGTGGCTGATATTGCCCGCGCTCTAACGCGGCTGTCTGTTGATCGTGGCGGGCCTCGTGATTTAGTCGCAATCAAAAACGGCTTAAAACATGCCAAAGATATAGCCGCGTTTTTCCCTATTGATGAAATTCCAATTGAACTGAAAATCATTCTACGGGATTTAGATACAGATCCGCGCATATTTGATACAATTGATAACGCAATTAAGAACGATCCACCGCTTTTGGCCCGYGATGGTGAGTTTGTAAAAACAGGTCATAGTCCTGAACTAGATGAGCTGCGCAATCTTCGCGACGAAGGCCGCAAGTTCGTGCTGGGRCTACAGGCGCAATACACAACACAAACAGGCATCACAGCGCTAAAGATCAAGCATAACAACGTGCTGGGGTATTTCATTGAAACACCTGCAAAACACGCAGAAAAGATGCTGGGCGAGCCCCTGTCCCAAGATTTCATCCACCGTCAGACCACCGCCAATGCCGTGCGTTTTACAACGCTAGAACTATCTGAACTTGAAACAAAAATCCTAAACGCTGGCGGGCGTATCATTGAATTAGAAAAACAGGTTTTTTCTGATTTACGTAATTTCATAAAACTTCACGCTCAACCGATAACCGCTTGCGCGAAATCGCTAGCCAATCTGGATGTCTACGCTGGGTTTTGTGAATTAGCCGTAAGTGCAAACTGGGTACGACCCATTTTAACCAATAAGCTCGACTTTAAAATTATAGGCGGGCGGCATCCAATCGTTGAAAATGCGATCCAAAAAGCAGCAACGGGAAATTTTGTCGCCAATGACTGCGACCTGACTGGTGGCGGCGCGGACAATAAACCTATTTGGTTGCTCACAGGGCCAAACATGGCAGGTAAGTCAACATTTTTACGTCAAAATGCATTAATCGCAATCCTTGCGCAAATAGGATCTTACGTTCCTGCAACGTCCGCAACCATCGGCATTGTTGATCAAATATTTTCACGCGTTGGCGCATCAGATGATCTGGCGCGGGGCCGTTCAACCTTTATGGTTGAAATGGTTGAGACTGCCGCGATCCTAAACCAAGCCCAAGAACGCGCGTTGGTAATCTTGGATGAAATCGGGCGCGGCACGGCCACTTATGACGGGCTGTCCATCGCATGGGCAACRCTTGAACACCTGCACGACGTTAACAAATGYCGCGCCCTCTTTGCCACGCACTACCACGAACTTACCGCACTAAATACAACTCTAAACGGACTGGAAAATSCAACAATCACAGTGCGCGAGTGGGAMGGCGAAATTATCTTTTTGCACGAAGTCAAAAAAGGAACCGCCGATCGATCCTACGGCGTACAGGTCGCACAATTAGCTGGGCTGCCTGCCGCAGTTATTGAACGCGCCCGCAGTGTATTGGACAAACTAGAAGCAAGCGATGCGGCCGCAGGCGGCACGGTTAACGGACTAATTGATGAGTTACCGCTGTTTTCCGCAACACCTACACCAACAAGCGCCCCACAAAAAACCAGCGCGGTTGTTGAGTTTTTAGACGGCATCGCGCCCGACGACCTAAGCCCTCGTGATGCGCTAGATATTCTTTATAAGCTCAAAGCTCTACAAGACTGACTACAAGCCAGGACCTTTATCACTGGGGGATAAATCTTGACCAAAGCACAGGATATTTCCGTCAATATCTGCAATTTCAAGTTCCCGACACCCATATGGTTTTTCAGTGATTTCACTCTTAGCCGAAATACCATTGCTATTAACTTGATCCGCAAAAGCATCAATATCTGCAAGATATAAATAAGCCGCCCAATTATCRCCCGTACCCTTGGCATCAACATCACGCRCTAAACCAAGCGTGATGTTGTCCATATGAACAATTGCAAAATTCGCAGACCCATCTTCATTTTGCCAAGTCCCCGCAAGATCAAACCCCAAACCTTTRGTGTAAAAATCAGCTGACTTCTCAACATCTTTCACCGATAAAATCGGCATCGAACGGTGACCTTGGATCATTTCAAAATTCCTTATGCTTATCCGCCTGATGATACGCCAACTTGAGCGGCACGCAACAAACGTTCGCCGACCATAAAGCCCTCAYTTATCACTTGGATAATATTACCCGCCTTGCTGTCTGGAACAGGGGCTTCAAACATTGCTTCGTGCTTTTGTGGATCAAACTTTTCACCAATTTCTGGCACAATAGAGACAATGTTATGCGTTCTAAACACGTTTAGCAATTCACGTTGTGTCAGCTCAATACCTTCAATCAAGGCTCTTGAACTTTCGCGCTGTGCATCATCAATCACACTCAATGCACGCGACATGTTATCATAAACCGATAGCATATCTTTCGCCAATTTAGAGCCGCCATAAATCTCTGCGTCACGGCGATTTCGCTCGCCGCGTTTCCGCTGGTTTTCAGCTTCAGCCAAAGCACGCATAACGCGATCCTTCAGCTCTTCGTTTTCCACACGCAACTCATTAAGCTCGCTCAATTCCATCGCTTCTTCGCTGATGTCAATTTCTTCAAACTCTTCGATATTATCTAGATTCAAACCGACCTCATTGGCCACTGTTGCCTCTGGGTTTTGTGTATCGTTCTCTGATTTTTTGTCGTTCATTATCTTGCCTAAAGTCCTATTTTGACAGCATGCGCCCCATGAGTTGCGCGGTGTAATCCACAATTGGTACAATCCGACCATAATTCAAGCGCGTCGGGCCAATTACCCCCACCGCACCAATAACTTTTCGATCTGAGTTCATATAGGGAGAAACGACCAAAGAGCTACCCGAAAGTGAAAAAAGTTTGTTCTCTGCGCCAATAAAAATGCGCACCCCGTCACCTTGCTCGGATAAAGACAGAAATTCTGAGATTTCTTTCTTTCGCTCAAGGTCATCAAACAACTCTTTCACGCGCGCCAACTCTTCTTGGGTTGTTGCATCATCCAATAAGTTAGACCGACCGCGCACAATAAGACGCGCGTCACTATCTGTTTCTTTTGACCAACTGGCAACGCCATCTTTGATCAAACTCTGCGCTAACGTATCAAGTTCGGATTGGTGCTTTAGAATTTCAACGCCGATAACATTGCGCAATTCATTCAACGTATGCCCTGCAACAATCGAATTTAAAAAATTCGCAGCTTCGCGCATAGATGAAGGCGTCTGACCCGGTGACGGCACAAACAATCTGTTTTCAACCTGACCGTCTGCCATAACCAAAACCACCAACGCCTGACTTGGGCTAAGCGATACGAACTCAATATGCTTAATCGGTGTCTCAAACTTAGGCACAAAGACCACACTTGCAGTATGTGTTAACCCTGACAGCAATGATCCCGCTTTATCCAGAACACTGCTAATCTCACCATCATCTTCAGAAATGGTACTTTCAATTTTACGGCGCTCATCGTTTGATAAATCACCAACCTCAAGCAAGCCATCCACAAACATACGCAACCCCAAATGGGTTGGAATGCGACCCGCCGACACATGCGGGCTATCGAGCAAACCAAGATGCTCAAGATCCTGCATCACATTTCGAATTGTTGCCGCCGACACACTTTCAGCCAACGAGCGCGTTAATGTCCGCGATCCCACAGGATCACCCGTATCCAAATACGACTCGACCAACAAACGAAACACTTCACGGCTTCGGCTGTTTAACTCATTAATCGGATTGCTTGGTATTTCGGTCATAGTTCATCCAAGTTTAGCGACCTATTTCTACGGATTGTAACCCGTTAGGTCAATCGGCCTTTGCACCTTTTGCCGCAATTATGTATCACGCAGAAAAACAAAGGATAAAATCATGCGACCTTCCAGCCGTGCCACAGACGAAATGCGCTCAATCGTTGTTGAAACAAATGTCACAAAATATGCCGAAGGTTCATGCATTATCAAATGCGGCGACACACATGTATTATGTACCGCCTCTGTCGAAGAACGCGTCCCGCCTTTTATGCGTAACAGCGGCTTAGGCTGGGTCACAGCAGAATACGGCATGTTGCCCCGCGCCACAGGGTCACGGAACCGCCGTGAAGCCGCCGCAGGCAAGCAAACAGGCCGTACACAAGAAATTCAACGCCTGATCGGGCGCTCGTTGCGCGCAGGCGTTGACCGTGTTGCATTGGGTGAGCGCCAAATCACCGTTGATTGCGACGTATTACAAGCGGACGGTGGCACAAGATGTGCATCTATCACAGGCGGCTGGATTGCCTTGCGTCTTGCCGTTAACGGACTAATGAAAAGCGGCGCGATTAAAWCTGACCCGCTTATCGGTCATGTCGCGGCTGTAAGCTGTGGCATCTATGCAGGCCAACCCGTCCTTGACCTAGATTACGCCGAAGACAGCGAAGCAGGCACCGACGCCAACTTTGTTATGACRGACAACAACGGRTTRATCGAAATCCAAGGCTCTGCCGAAGGTGCTACATTTTCRCGCAATGAATTCAACACATTGATGGATTTAGCCGAAAAAGGCGTTGCCGAACTGGTTGCTGCCCAAAAAGCTGCAACTGCATAAGATGCGCAGTCTTTCAAATCAATCTATCGTTCTTGCATCCCATAACGCAGGCAAGCTGAAAGAAATTTCAGCCTTGCTTGCGCCTTATGGTGWAACTGTAAAATCAGCAGGCGAGTATGATTTAGAAGCCCCCGAAGAAACCGAGACAACCTTTGAAGGCAATGCTCGTATCAAGGCACATTTTTCTGCCAAAGAAACAGGCCTGCCCGCATTATCAGATGATAGCGGGTTAGAAATTGACGCCCTAGACGGTGCCCCCGGCGTTTATTCCGCCGATTGGGCAGAAACACCCCAAGGCCGCGACTTTGATATGGCCATGCAAACCGTTTGGGACAAATTACAAGCAAGCAAAAAACAAGCGCCCTATACCGCCCGTTTCGTTTGCGTTTTATGCATCGCTTGGCCTGACGGCACAGATGCCGTTTTTCGCGGAACCGTTGACGGTACAATCAATTGGCCCGCCACAGGTCAAAACGGATTTGGCTATGATGCTATCTTTACCCCAACAGGCAAAACCCAATCCTTTGGCGAATTAGACCCTGCGATAAAACACGCGATGAGCCACCGCGCCGACGCCTTCGCACAACTAAAGAGTACCTGTTTTGATGATTGAAGACTGGCAAAACGCTGGCTTTGGCCTCTACGTCCACTGGCCATTCTGCCAATCCAAATGCCCCTATTGCGACTTTAATTCTCATGTCAGCCAAACCATTGACCATGCGGCATGGCGTGACGCCCTACTTGCAGAACTCGCCGCTACCGCAGAATTAACCCAAGGCCGCACTTTAAATTCAATATTCTTTGGCGGTGGCACCCCCAGCCTAATGCAGCCAGAAACAGTTGCCGCAATCATTGATGCAGCCCATAAGCACTGGAACATCGCAAACGATTTGGAAGTCACCCTAGAAGCAAACCCGTCATCCATAGAAGCGGGCAAATTTCAAGATTTTCAAATAGCAGGCGTCAACCGCGTCTCTATGGGCATGCAGGCATTGAATGATACGGATCTAAAGCTATTGGGTCGTACACACAGCGCTAAAGAAGCTAGCCAAGCCTTTGAAGTTGCACGTAATACCTTTGATAGAACCAGCTTTGACGTCATATATGGGCGTCAGCACCAATCCTTAAAAGACTGGAAAACTGAATTAAATCAAATACTTAGCTATAATTTAGATCACGTATCTCTGTATCAGCTAACGATAGAACCCAACACCCGCTTTGGTGAGCTATATAATCGTGGAAAACTGCGCGGCCTGCCCAGCGATGATTTAGGCGCTGACATGTATGCCCACACCCAATCAGAATGTGAAGCCGCAGGATTGGTCGGATATGAAATTTCAAACCACGCAAGACAAGGCTTTGCCTCAAAGCATAACCTTATTTATTGGCGCTATGGCGACTATGTTGGCATCGGCCCAGGTGCCCACGGTCGCCTGACCCTTAACGGTCAAAAGCGCGCAACAACAACGCCCCTCGCCCCAAGTGATTGGCTAACAGGGGTTCAAAAATCTGGCAAAGCTTTCAGCCTTTCAGACCCCATCCCTAAATCCGACCAAGCCGATGAATATCTAATGATGTCTCTGCGCCTGTCAGAGGGCACAGACCTTAACCGATTCACCCAACTGTCAGGCCGCAGCTTAAACGCTGAAATTATACAAGAATTAGTCGATGGTAGTTTTGTCACACATAACAGTGAAAAACTCATTGCCACACCGACGGGACGCATTATCTTAAATGCAATCATTGAAAAGCTTTTAACTTAAGGAAAACATATGCGCAGTCTTTGGTTTATCGCAGGATCATTTGCCCTAATACTCGGCGCAATCGGCATTATACTACCCCTACTACCGACAGTTCCATTTTTATTATTAGCTGCACTTTGTTTTGCAAAATCATCGGATAAAGCACATCAATGGTTGCTAAATCACCCTGCCTTTGGCTCACCCATACGCGACTGGGAAAGCAATGGTGCCATACGAAAATCGGTAAAACGCATCGCAACACTATGTATTGCATCCGCGTTCATTCTGTCACTTGTCATAGGCGTACCGGCTTGGGCTCTCATAGCCCAAGCCTTAGTTTTATGCTGTGTTTTAACGTTTATTTGGAGCCGCCCAGAGGCGTAGAAGATAAAAGCTGGCACAACGCATCAAGCTGCTCCAGCGTTTTATAAGATAACGTCACACTCCCCGCGCCGGTTTCTTCAACATGATCAATCGTAACCTTCAGCTCAAGGTTCGCCGTAAGATCATTTTCCAATGAAATTGTATCTGCATCTTTTTCAACGGGCCGACGTTTTGCGGTAAGTTTTACAGAAACATCACTTAAACTTTCTTTTTTCACCAAGCGTTCTGTATCACGCACAGACAACCCCTTAGCGACAACAATCGCAGCCAATTTAAACGGGTCATCTGCTGTAATCAAAGCCCGTGCATGTCCTGACGAAAGCTCGCCAGCACGCAACAAGTTAAGAACGGCCTCTGGCAACTGCAATAAACGCAAAATATTTGCAATATGACTACGACTTTTCCCAAGCGCAGTTGCAAGTTTTTCTTGTGTGTGACCAAAGGCGTCCATCAACTGTTTAAAGCCCAAGGCTTCTTCTACAGGATTCAAATCAGTACGTTGAACATTTTCAATAATCGCAACTTCTAAAACCTCACGATCATCCATTTCTCGAATGATAACAGGGACTTCATGCAGCTTAGCAATCTGCGCGGCGCGCCAACGGCGTTCCCCAGCGATAATCTGGTATTCATCGGCATTATTAGGGTCTTTACGTACAATAATTGGCTGCAAAATACCCTTTTCCGAAATTGAAGCCGCAAGATCATCCAGATCATCACTGTTAAAATCTGTCCGTGGCTGTTTTCGATTGGCGTTAACCTTTTCAATCGGCAGCGCATCCAATCCGCGTGCAGATGTATCCGCAACATTAGACCGCATCATCACGGGATCCGCATCAATATCAGCCATCAAAGCTGACAACCCGCGACCTAGTCCTCTTTTTTCTGGCTTTTTACTCATTTTCTTTTAATTCCAATGGTTTAGATAGTTTTTTATTGTCTTCACGTCGAATAAATTCTGCGGCTAGCCTACGGTATGCAATACTGCCACGACTAGACTTATCATAGATAATACCAGGCAAGCCAAAGGATGGCGCCTCGCTTAACCGAACATTTCTAGGCACAATCGTTTCATAGACCAAAGCGCCAAGATTATCACGTACATCCTGCTCAACCTGCCCCGACAGATTATTACGTTTATCGTGCATTGTCAGCACAATACCCTCAAACACCAACTTTGAATTTATACCGTCGCGAACTTCGCGAACCGTCAACATAAGCTGTGATAGGCCTTCAAGGGCAAAAAACTCACACTGTAGCGGCACAACAACTGAATCACTCGCGGCAAGCGCGTTCAAAGTCAGCAGGTTCAAAGATGGCGGACAGTCAATGATAATATAATCTAAAGAGTTATTGCTTGAAAATGCATCTTCAATAGCACTTCTCAAGCGCAAAACACGCCGCTTATCATCAAAAAGCTCAATATCAGCAGAACTTAGCTCTGTTTTTGCAGGAGCAATAAATAAGTTTTCTATTCCCGTTTTAACAATACAGTCTTGCAGTGGAACAAGGTCGATCAAAACATCGTACATTGTAATGGTACGGCTTTTTGCATCAATACCCAATCCCGTAGACGCATTGCCTTGGGGGTCAAAGTCAACAATCAAGACCTTTCTTCCCATCAAAGCGAGAGAAGCGCCCAAATTAATCGCCGTCGTCGTTTTACCCACGCCCCCCTTTTGATTTGCAATAGAAATGACCTTAGGAAAGGGTCGGTTATGATTAATCGTTGGCACGTGCAATATTCCAGACTTTTAACACCTGCGCAGATAAATCCGTCAGGCTTTGCGTTGTAGAAAACTCAAACTTCCAGCTTTCTTGGGCATTTTCAACTTCAGTAACACAGCCTTGTCCCTTCAGAAACAAACAAAACCCACTTATCCCCAGAAACTTTTCAGAATATGACAAAAGCTGATCCACCGAGGCTAAGGCGCGCGCAGAAACAACATCTGCCTGTATATCAGGAGCACTTTCAATCCTAACGGCGTGTATTTCTGTCTTTGAAAATGTTTCACGTGAAACAGTGCGCAGAAAACTGCACTTCCGCACATCGCTTTCAATCATATGGAAAACGGCGTTTGGCGCGTCTTTCTTAGCTAAAATGGCTAAAACCAGCGCAGGAAAGCCCCCACCAGAACCAAGATCAACCCAAGTTCGTAAATCAGCAGGCCTTTGAGACCAGATCTGTGCTGAATCCAAGATATGTCGGCTCCAGACCTGATCTAAAGTCGACTTACCCACCAAATTAATAGCCTTATTCCACTTAACCAATAATTCAACAAGCCGCTCAAGATCAGACAATGTTTCACGTGAAACATCGTATTCCTCAGTCAGCGTCTGTTTAACTGTTTCTATATCATTCATGCTTTTTTCTTGGTTGTTGCGAGCGGATTTTGCCCAGTAATAATGTTAATGCCGCAGGCGTCATCCCCTCAACCCTCGCAGCTTGCCCCAGCGTTTCAGGGCGGGTTTTCATCAATTTCTGTTGTAATTCATTAGAAAGGCCTGAAATATTTGAATACTCAAAGTCCCCGGGAATAATCAGCCCCTCATCTCTTCGCATAGCATCAACGGCTGACTGTTGACGATCAATATACTTTGCATAAAGAGCGTCGCGCTCTACCTGTTGTGCGATATCCGCATCAATATCACGTATCTCAGGCCAAATACCTGAAAGAACTTTTAAATCTATATCCTGATGCGCAAGCAAGTCTACAACATTTCTCCGAACGCCGTCTTTATTAACCTTAAGCCCATGCTTTTCGGCCTCATTTGGTGTCAAACTCAAACCTTTCAATTTGGATCGAGCCAAGGACAAGTTGTTCATTTTATCTAGAAATACGGCTTTCCGTGCCTCATGCACCAAACCACACTCAATGCCCTTAGGTGTTAACCTTTGATCCGCGTTATCAGCACGCAATGACAAACGGTATTCCGCGCGTGAGGTAAACATACGATACGGCTCTGAAACGCCGCGCGTCGTTAGATCATCAACCATAACGCCAATATATGCTTCTGCTCGGTCAAAAATAACAGGGTCTTTACCCTTTGCAGAAAGCGCCGCGTTTAATCCAGCGACCAACCCCTGAGCGGCGGCCTCTTCATAACCCGTCGTGCCATTAATCTGCCCAGCCAAATATAAGCCTGCAACATCTTGTAATTCCAGAGTATGCCGCAAAGCCCGAGGATCAATGTAATCATATTCAATTGCGTAGCCAGGCTGAAGTATTTTTACATTTTCCAACCCGACAATAGACGTCACATATTCCCGCTGCACATCTTCTGGCAAAGACGTGGAAATCCCGTTGGGATAAATCGTATGATCATTCAAACCCTCTGGTTCTAAAAATATTTGGTGCGATGTTTTATCAGCGAAGCGTACAACCTTATCTTCAATGGACGGGCAATAGCGCGGGCCGACGCCCTCAATATGCCCACCATACATTGCTGATTTTTCTAGGTTTTTTTCGATAATTTCATGAGTTCGCTCATTTGTATGCGTGATTCCACAAGAAACTTGCTTGGCAAATGCCTTCTTATGCATAAACGAAAACAAACTAGGCGTATCATCTGCCGCTTGGCGGTCTAAACCGTCCCAATTAATCGTCCGCCCGTCCAAACGTGGCGGCGTTCCTGTTTTCAGCCGTCCCATTGGCAAGCCAAAACCATCAAGCCGCTCTGCAAGTGGAATAGCTGGCTTATCCCCCATACGGCCACCCGGGCGTGAAACATCGCCAATATGGATAACGCCGCGTAAAAATGTTCCCGTCGTCAATACGACAGCATGGGATTTGATTTCAGAACCRTCCGCAAGAATAACACCGCTCACACGATCATTTTTTTGAATTAAGTCTGAAACCTCGCCCTCGATAACATCCAAGCCGTCTTTACCAATAAACTCTGCCTGCATTGCCTGACGATACAAAGCGCGATCCGCTTGGGTTCGCGGCCCCTGTACAGCAGGCCCTTTTCGACGGTTAAGTAAACGAAATTGAATTCCCGACCGATCAGCAACCCGACCCATCACCCCATCAAGCGCATCAATTTCACGCACAAGGTGACCCTTGCCAAGACCRCCGATTGCGGGATTACACGACATTTCGCCAATGGTTGAAAAYTTATGCGTAATCAAAGCCGTTCGCGCACCAGYACGCCAAGCGGCCTGCGCCGCGTCAGCRCCAGCATGGCCGCCGCCAATAACAATAACATCATAATGTTTCACGTGAAACAATCCTATTTACCCAAGCAAAAGCTTGAAAAGATTTCGTCCAAGACAACCTCTACATCAACATGTCCAATAAGGGAATTCAATGCTGATATTCCACGGCGGATTTCCTCTGATGCCAGCTCAGAAGTATCGTAACCATTTGATAATAAACGATTTCCTTCATTAAAATGGTCATAAGCCAATAGCATCGCGACCCTATGCCGCTCACGCGATGCAACCAAAGCGCCCGCAGACTTAGCAGATAGAACACTTGATATAGCCTCAATCAACGCATCGATTCCATCGCCCGTTTTTGCAGAAAGAACCAAACCGCCCTTAACCTGTCTARGATCAGACTTAGAAGATACATGTAAATCTTCATCCTGCGGTTCTAATCCCAATGATTGTAAGCCCGCGCCATCGTCTAAGAAAATACGTAAATCAGCGGCCRAAGCCCGTGTTTTAGCACGTTCAATCCCAATGCTTTCTATTTCATCCGTCGTGTCGCGCAAACCAGCTGTATCCAGCAAAGTCACAGGCAAGCCGCCAATATCCATACGYACTTCAATCACATCACGTGTWGTTCCAGCAATTTCAGATGTAATTGCCGCATCACGCCCAGCCAAACGGTTTAGYAAAGTCGATTTGCCTGCATTTGGCGCGCCCACAATGGCGACTTCAAATCCTTCMCGGATACGCTCTGCTGCAAAGCTACCCTCAATCTGCATCTTTAAATCGTTCTGAACGCCATTTAACAGCGCGTTAACCTCAGGCGACACATCTTGTGGTATCTCTTCATCTGCAAAATCAATCGTGGCCTCTATCAGTGCCACAGCGCGTATTAAGTCACGGCGCCATTCTTCAACTTTTTCTGCCATCCCGCCTTGCATAACCGTTAAGGCTTGCTTGCGTTGTTCTTCGGTTTCGGCGTCAATAAGATCGCCCAAACCTTCAACTYGTGATAAGTCCAAACGGTTATTCATTAATGCACGTCTGGTAAATTCACCTGGCTCTGCCAAACGACAGTTTTCAACATCAGACAAAGCCCGCAAAACACATGATACAACTGCAATACTGCCGTGACACTGAAATTCAACAACGTCTTCACCCGTAAAGCTAGCAGGCGCCTGAAAGCCTAAACATAAAGCATGATCAATTTTTGTACCGTCTGAATTAGACAGAACTCTAACCACAGGTTTGCGTATAGGTAGCGGTTTATTGCAAATCTGATTAGCTGCTTGAAAAGCCGCATCACCCGATACACGAATAATAGATACACCCGCGCGCCCCTTGGCGCTTGCTAAGGCAAAAATTGTGTCGATCATATTATAACCCTTTGTTTTAAAAGGTTTATGTATTCATTGAGTCAAAGAATTCTGCATTTGATTTAGTTTGTTTCAACTTACCAAGCAAGAATTCAATCGCATCTGTTGTGCCCATAGGGTTCAAAATACGACGCAACACAAAGGTTTTAGCCAAGTCAGTTGGGTTAACCAACAGCTCTTCTTTGCGTGTGCCTGATTTCTGAATATCAATCGCTGGGAATATACGTTTATCTGCAACCTTACGGTCCAGAACAATTTCAGAGTTGCCCGTGCCTTTGAATTCTTCAAAGATCACCTCATCCATGCGACTACCCGTTTCAACCAGTGCCGTTGCAATGATTGTCAAAGATCCGCCTTCTTCAATATTACGCGCCGCACCAAAGAACCGTTTTGGGCGTTGTAGAGCATTCGCATCAACGCCGCCTGTCAAAACTTTACCCGATGACGGAACCACAGTATTAAATGCGCGCCCAAGACGGGTGATTGAGTCCAAAAGGATCACAACATCACGGCCATGCTCAACCAAGCGCTTAGCCTTCTCAATAACCATCTCAGAAACCGCTACGTGGCGTGTTGCAGGTTCATCAAAGGTAGAAGATATAACTTCACCCTTAACAGACCTCTGCATGTCCGTTACTTCTTCAGGACGCTCATCAATCAACAAAACAATCAAATAGCATTCAGGGTGATTTTTCTCGATCGAATTTGCAATATTTTGCAATAGAACCGTTTTACCCGTTCTAGGCGGCGCTACGATCAATGACCGCTGACCTTTCCCGATAGGGGCAACCAAATCAATAACCCTTGCAGATTTATCTTTAATTGTTGGGTCTTCAATTTCCATAGTCATCCGCTCATCTGGATAAAGCGGCGTCAAATTATCAAAGTGAACTTTATGTTTTGCATCATCTGGATCACTAAAATTGATCGAAATAGGTTNAGTTAGGCCAAAATAACGCTCACCCTCATTCGGTGCTTCAATGACACCCTCAACAGTATCCCCAGTTCGCAAGGAATATTTACGCATCTGTGTCGGACTTACGTAAATATCATCAGGGCCCGGTAAATAATTCGCCTCAGGAGAGCGTAAAAATCCAAATCCGTCTTGTAAAACCTCTAAAACGCCATCGCCTATAATTTCAGCACCATCTTCAGCCATTTGCTTTAGAATGGCGAACATCATTTCGCCTTTACGCATATTTGAAGCGTTTTCAATTTCCACTGCTTCTGCTGTTCTTAACAGATCACCAGGGCTTTTTGCTTTCAATTGCGAAAGGCTCATCGTTTCTTGAGACATGTGTCTTCTCTATACTTTAAGTTTTGGATATCGCTTATAATTCGGTGGGGGACACCAAGCGTTTGAAGCTTTTTGGCTTAAATATGAAAAAGAGTCAAATCAAACCATTTAAAAAGGCCGAGCGATAACCATGATAACAATAATTATCATTAAAACCGTCGGTATTTCATTCGCTAAACGATATCCACGGCCTGTCAGTCGCGGTGTACCTTTTGCTAAAAGTTTACGCTCTTTTGACAACCAACCGTGAAAACCAGACATTACGAGAACAGAAATTACTTTCACCCAAGGCCAGCCTTGCGACCAATCAATAATTCCAGGGGTAAAGACCATCAACAAACCACAAATCCAAGCAACAACCATCGCAGGATTGATAATCCGTTTTAAAAGTAAATATTCCCAACGCTCTAAGGTTTCTTTTGGATTAATAAAATCTGTGTTGGTTTCTACGTGATAGACAAACAATCTTGGTAAATACAGCATTCCTGCCATCCATGAGATAACAGCAATAACGTGTACTGACTTTATCCATGGATAAAGTGTTGTAAGAAAATCAGACATATGTTCACTCTTTTTCTATTCTTATAATAAAATAAAGAAATATAGAAAGGTTGTTGTTTGTAGTAGGTACTGTGAGTTGTTGGGATAAAATATTTATGCACAAATTTCAGGAATAATAAGAATGGGCACTTTTATATAAAGACATGTCAGTAGAATTTTAAAAGGACTTATAATAAGGCTTAAAGCGAATAAGCTTATGTGGATAAATAAAGGATAACTGTTTCCTGCTAATCTTATCCAGAACCGCCTTGATCAGTTACACACGGTGGATTAAATCCTGAATATCGGGGATGGAAATGAACAAATCTCTAAATACCCCCAATTTTCCGAATTCTATTAAACCTTCGCTAAATTAATGTACAAGTTATGCACAGCCTTATGGGCTGGTTATACAAAGCCAAAGGACATCGCGTGGCCTCTCTTATTCTTGCTTCTGGGTCTGTGACCCGTCAAAAAATGCTGGCTAATGCTGGGGTTGAATTCACGGTAAATCCTGCAAAAATTGATGAACCCGCAATAATCGCGTCATTGGTTGCAGAGCAGGCAAAGCCGCGAGATATTGCCGATGTTTTAGCTGAATACAAAGCCCAGCGTGTGGCAATGAAGCATCCTGATAGTTTGGTTTTAGGATCCGATCAGATTCTAACCAGTGAAGGCGCTATTTTTCAAAAGTCTAATAACCTGCAAGAAGCCAAAGAAACTTTACAAAAATTGCGTGGTAAGCCGCATCAGCTTTTGTCTGCTGTCGTCGTTTTTGAAAATGGTCAGCCTGCTTGGCGTCATATTGGGCGCGCGCAATTGGTTATGCGCGACTTTAGCGATGATTTTATTGATGACTATATTGCGAGCAGTGGTGATGATCTGCTTCAGTGCGTTGGATGTTATATGTTAGAGCAAAAAGGCGCACAGCTTTTCTCACATATTCAAGGTGACTATTTCACAATCCTTGGTTTGCCATTATTAGAAGTATTAGGRTTTTTAAGAACGCGCGGAGTTTTGCAAAACTAATGACAGATAATAYGAAAAAAGCCGCCGTTTTGGGCTGGCCCATTACACAAAGTMAATCGCCGCTTATTCATGGTTATTGGCTGAAAAGTTTTGGCATTGCAGGCAGCTATGAAGCTTTGGCGGTAAAGCCTGAAGATTTCTCTGAAACCGTGAGCGGGCTTGCTGCTTCGGGTTATCGCGGTTGTAATGTGACGATCCCGCATAAAGAGGCCGCTCTTGCGYTGGCCGATGTCGTATCTGATCGTGCRACSCARATAGGCGCGGTAAATACGCTTGTTTTTAAAGATGGCAAAATCTACGGGGACAATACAGATGGTTACGGCTTYATTMACAATYTARCACAACGCGCCCCTGATTGGSGTGCAGATGCRGGCACAGCCTTGGTWYTRGGCGCWGGYGGYGCCGCACGKGCAATTGTTCACGGCTTATTAGCCGAAGGTGCGCCAAAGGTTTTGATTGCGAACCGTACSCTRGCKACTGCGCAAAAACTGRCGGCATTCTTTGGCGATAAAACCCAAGCGATTGAGMTGRGCCARATTGAAAGCCATATGCAAGATGTGACAACGCTYRTRAACACAACATCCCTTGGYATGGTCGGGCAAAATGCGCTGRATATTGATCTGACGTCTTTGTCAAAAACAGCAACTGTAACGGATATTGTCTATAATCCCTTGCGCACAGAGCTTTTAGAACAAGCGCAAAAACTAGGTCTAAGCAATGTGGATGGCTTGGGAATGCTATTGCATCAAGCCGTACCAGGTTTTGATGCATGGTTTGGGGAAACCCCTAAAGTTGACGACACATTACGTAGAATAATATTGGACGCGCTATGAGTAATTTTTATGTTCTTGGCCTGACAGGCTCTATCGGTATGGGTAAATCAGCCACCGCAGATATGTTTCACGATGCAGGTATTGCGGTGTGGGACGCAGATGCAGCTGTGCATGAACTTTATACCACGCACACAGAAACGATTTCGCAAATAGCCCAGCTGGTACCCAGTGCCGTGGGGCCAGAGGGTGTAAACCGTGATGGTTTGCGTAATGTTTTGGTGGCGGATCCTAGTTTGTTTCCTGATTTGGAAAAAACCATTCACCCTGCGGTTCGGGCGCACCGCGATGCCTTTATTGAATTGTGCCGTGAAAAAGATTTAAAACTTGCCGTGGTAGATATTCCGCTTTTGTATGAAACAAAGGCGGAGGCTTGGTTAGACGGTGTTTTGGTTGTGACAACAAATGCCACAGAACAGCGTCGACGTGTTCTAGCGCGCGGGATGCCAGAGGCGGATTTTAAAGCAATCTTAGCCCGCCAATTACCTGACGCGGAAAAACGTGCGCGAGCGGATTTTGTGATTGAAACGAATACGCCTGAACAGGCCGAACAAGAGGTGCTTAAATTGATTGAACAACTGACAGGCAAAGCAGATGCGTGAGATTGTTTGGGATACAGAAACCACAGGATTTGATCCGCAAAGCGGGGATCGTTTGGTCGAAATTGGGGCTGTTGAGCTGTTTAATCACATGCCCACGGGCGAAGTTTATCACCAATATATCAACCCTCAACGTTCAATGCCAAAAGAGGCGTTTGATGTTCACGGGCTGGGCGATGATTTTCTGGCGGATAAACCGTTGTTCAAAAGCATTGCGCAGAACTTTATCGACTTTATCGGGGACGCTAAAATTGTCGCGCATAACGCCTCTTTTGACATGCGGTTTATTAATGCTGAATTAACCCGCGCAGGCATGGATAAAATTCCAATGGATCGTTCTSTTGATACAYTKGAAATAGCCCGCCGRAAATTCCCRGGYGCGCAAAACTCTTTGGATGCTTTGTGTCGTCGCTTTGGTGTTGATAATTCATCCCGTGAAAAGCACGGCGCACTTTTGGACAGTGAAATTCTGGCTGAGGTCTATCTGGAATTAATTGGCGGGCGTCAGCCTGATTTTGCCTTAAGCCTTGTTGCTGGCAAAGATGTTACTGCTCGGGCGCGTTCAGGTGAAAAAACACAACCGCTTGTGCGTAAAGCCCCCCTGCCAGCACGGCTGACAGAGGCGGAAACCAAAGCGCATCAAGAATTTATTGACGCTATGGGCGACGATGCGCTTTGGAATAAATCTTAGTTAGCTTTCTTTTGTTCTTCGGCTAAACGCGCAAGTTCAGCRCGGTATAGTTGAACAAAATCAATGTTGTCGACATTTAGAGGTGGAAATCCACCGTCCGCTGTCACGTCACGTACAATGCGGCGTACAAAGGGGAACAACATGCGTGGGCATTCGATCATCAAAAACGGATGCAACTGATCTTCGGGAACATTATCGATGGCGAACAGGCCTGCATAATCAACCTCAAGCATGAAAATGGTGTCTTCACCTGAAGTTGCTGAAATTGTCAGTTTTTGGATAACTTCATACTGATTGCCTTCGCCCTTRCGTGCGTCCAAGTTTACCTGAACATTAATGTCAGGTTGAACTTGCTGGCCCATATTTTTCTGAGCAGCAACATTCTCAAACGACAGGTCGCGAATGTACTGGTTGATAATTTGCATGCGTGGCATTTGCGGCTCTGCGTTTTTATCGTCTTCTTTAATTTTCTCAGCCATGGGGCGCTCCGTTTCGAAATTTCGCAAATAGGTAACAGTTATACTGGGTTATAACAACGGGTTTTCACTATCTTTAGTGTTTGGTCCAGCCAGAATCCCCGCCTGATTGATCCTCATCGTCTAAAACAGTATAATCCGCATCAACAACGTTTTGATCTGGGCGCGATTGTTGCGGGTTTTGCGTGGTAGATGTAAACACAGCCCTGCTTACAAGCTTTGTAGCACCCCATTTGATTAAAGCAGCTCGAACGGGCGGAATAAGTAAGGCAAAGCCAATAAAGTCAGTAAAAAACCCGGGTGTTAGCAGTAAAACACCTGCCACTAAAATAAAGGCACCATGCACCATTGGGTCAACAGGGCTTTCACCTGTAGACATATTGGCTTGTAGGCGCGCCAACGTAGATACACCCTGACGGCGCAACATATTGGTACCAATAACGGCGGTCAGGATAACAATAGCCAAAGTCGGCCACAGACCAATAAAACCGCCAACTTGAATGAATAGGGCGATCTCAATGATCGGAATGATTATAAATAATATTAAAAGCGGCATGGTTTCCCTTTCTTTAATCTCACCATATAGTTTGTGGACTTGATGGAACCAAGACCATAAATATGTCATAATGAACGGATCACAATGATCTACACAAAGACTTGAAGGGTTTTTTTATGTCTCCTGCTGTTATCCAATTGATTGTACTAGCCGCGATTGCATTATTTGTAATCATGCGACTGCGTGGTGTTTTAGGAACGCGAGATGGGTTTGAGCCTGAAAATAAGCCTCAAACAGATACAAATCCTGCGTCTAAGCCTAAATTAGAGGTTATTGAGGGCGGTATTGATCGCGATATTGCCGATCACGTAGATATTAACGGCGCGTCTGGCAAAGCTTTTATTAAAATGAAAGCTGTTGAGCCTACGTTTTCCGTYAGTGAATTTCAGGGCGGCGCGCGTCAGGCCTATRAAATGATTCTTATGGCGTTTGAAAATGATGATTTAGAAACYCTAGATCAGTTTTTGGCYGATGATGTTTTCCAAGGCTTTGAGGCCGCGATTTTGGAYCGCCAAGAGGCAGGTCTGAAAATCACTGCGAATTTTGTCGGTGTRCGTGAAATGAAAGTTACAGGCGCTACCTTTAACGGACGCAGTAAAGAGGCCGAAATCACCATGAAATTTGTGGGTGAGCTGGTGTCATATGTCGAAGAYGCAAAAGGTAAGATCATCGAGGGCAACCGCGATGTGATTAAACGTCAAAGTGATGTTTGGACCTTTGGTCGTAAGTTTGGCAGTGACAATCCAAACTGGGAACTGGTTGCAACAGGTGGCTAAGAGAAATGTCTGGCAANAAACTATCGGATGAGGACAAAGTTTTGTGGCGTGCTGTCACAGAAAAAGTCGATCCTCTGCGCGATAGCTTTATTATACAGACTAGTCCAAAACTAAGACTGAAACCTCAGCCCCCCAAATCAGTGTCAATTTCGCCGTTTCGTGTGGGCGAACGTACAATCCCAAGATCGGCAATGTCATCGCCCACACCGCGCATGAGAGATGTCACGCCGAATATGGATAAGCGCAATTTTCAACGTCTTTTGCGCGGTAAATTGCAAATCGACGGGCGGCTTGATTTACACGGGCTGACCCAAGAACARGCACGCATTGCCCTGCGATCAAAAYTGATGGATGCCCATGGTCGTGACAAACGTCTAATYCTTGTGATTACGGGYAAAGGCAAAAGCCGTATMGAYGAATTTAACCGYAAYATTCAGGGYGTTTTRCGGCAAAACTTGCCCCTATGGCTGCGCCAAGCCCCGCTTGCCCAAATCGTGCTAGAAGTCACAAACGCCCAACTCCGCGATGGCGGGTCGGGCGCTTTTTATGTGTATTTGCGKCGKMGSCGTTAGYSYRAWYTACAACATATAACGCGAAACATCGCTTGCTTTGGCGAACTCACCTAGATGTTTTTCTACGTATTCTTTGTTGATCGTTACCTTTTCGCCGGGCGTATCAGGTGCGGCGAAACTTAACTCCTCAAACACACGCTCAATGATTGTATGCAGGCGCCGTGCACCAATGTTTTCAACCGACTGGTTGATGTCAGCTGAGATTTTGGCAATTGCCGCAATCCCGTCYTTGGTRAARGTYACGTCGACCTCTTCYGTTGCCATYAATGCTGTGTATTGACGGGTCAGAGCATTATCGGTTTCGGTTAAAATACGCACGAAATCTTSTTCTGTTAAGGCGCGTAGCTCTACACGAATAGGCAGGCGTCCTTGAAGYTCRGGCARTAAATCAGATGGTTTAGCCGTGTGAAAGGCGCCTGATGCGATGAACAAAATATAATCGGTTTTCACCGCGCCATGTTTTGTTGAAACGGTTGTGCCTTCGATCAAGGGTAGCAAATCACGTTGCACACCTTCGCGCGAAACATCGGCACCGCGYGCATCTGCACGGGCGCATACCTTGTCAATTTCATCTAAGAAAACGATACCGTTTTCCTCAACAGCCTTAATGGCTTCAGCGGTGACAGCCTCTTGATCAACCAGCTTATCAGCCTCTTCGTTGATCAAAAGCTCATAGCTTTCCGAAATCTTGATTTTGCGTTTCTTTGTGCGACCGCCCATGGCTTTGCCAAAAAGATCCCCTAAATTCATCATCCCCATGCCAGCCCCAGGTTGACCTGGAATATCCATCATTTGCATAGGGTTTGATGTATCGGCGACATCAACTTCAATCTCTTTGTCGTCCAGCAACCCGTCGCGCAGTTTTTTGCGGAACATATCGCGGGTTTGTTCGCGGGCATCTGTGCCACAAAGCGCATCTAGCACACGATTTTCGGCAGAGGCGTAAGCCCCCGCTTTAACCGTATCGCGCATGTTATCGCGCACCATAATAATCGCCGCATCAAGCAGATCACGAATGATTTGTTCAACATCGCGCCCGACATAGCCCACTTCGGTAAATTTCGTTGCCTCAACTTTAATAAAGGGCGCATTTGCAAGCTTGGCCAATCGGCGTGAAATTTCCGTTTTACCAACACCTGTTGGGCCGACCATAAGGATGTTTTTGGGATAGACTTCATCGCGAATATCATCGGCTAACTGTTTGCGACGCCAACGATTACGAAGCGCTACAGCAACAGAACGTTTGGCGTCTTTCTGCCCAATAATAAACCGATCAAGCTCAGATACGATTTCGCGCGGTGTTAAGTCGGTCATTTTGAAATGCTTTCCACAGTCGTATTGCCATTGGTATAGACACAAATTTCAGCAGCGATTTCGATTGCGCGGCGGGCAATTTTTTCAGCGTCTTTGTCGGTGTCCATCATTGCGCGGGCAGCGGCTAGGGCAAAGTTGCCACCAGACCCGATTGCCGCGATGTCATTTTCAGGCTCCAATACATCGCCTGCGCCCGTGATAACGAATAAATCAGTGCCATCGGTGACGATTAACATGGCCTCTAGGTTGCGCAGATACTTATCCATGCGCCAATCTTTCGCCAGCTCAACGCTAGCCTTTGCTAATTGACCTGGTGTGGCCTCTAATTTTGCCTCTAGGCGTTCAAGCAGGGTAAAAGCATCGGCTGTTGATCCTGCAAATCCGCAAACAACATCGTGACCGCCGGGGGATATGCGGCGTACTTTACGTGCTGTACCTTTGATGACTGTTTGACCTAGGCTGACTTGTCCGTCACCCGCGACGACAACTTTGCCGTCCTTTTTGACGCCTATGATTGTTGTTCCGTGCCAGCCGGGAAAATTGGAAGTTTCAGACATTGGTTCCCTCATTGTCGTTTAGATAAATATAGGGTGTTTCATGTAGCAATCTAGAGAGGCTTATGAAAAAGAAAAAGGGCAGTGAAGACTGCCCTTTTCTATTTATTCTAAGTTACGTTCGATTTCTTCGGTTTCAAAGATCTCGATCACATCGCCTTCGCGTATGTCTTCGTAATTTTCAAACGCCATACCACATTCTTGGCCACCGTGAACTTCTTTGACTTCATCCTTGAAGCGTTTCAAAGTTTTCAGCTTACCTTCATGGATCACAACATTGTCGCGTAGCAAGCGAACACCTGCCGAGCGTCTTGCAACACCTTCGGTAACTTCACAGCCAGCAATTTTGCCAGAGCCTGTGATTTTAAAGACTTCTTTGATTGTTGCATAACCAATGAATGTTTCTTTGATTTCCGCAGACAATAGACCAGAGGCCGCCGCTTTAATATCGTCAACCAAATCGTAGATGATTGAATAATAGCGAATTTCCACGCCCTTTTGATTGGCGCTTTTACGTGCAGGTGTATTCGCACGTACGTTAAAGCCAATGATTGGCGCACCTGACGCTTCTGCTAATGTCACATCCGATTCCGTAATCGCACCAACACCAGAATGTAGAACCCGTACCCGCACTTCGTCGTTTCCGACTTTGTCCATGGCYTGAACGATGGCTTCGGTTGACCCTTGAACATCGGCTTTCACCAAGATGGGTAATTCAGATACGTTTTCATTGGCTTTTGCTTGTGCCAACAATTGATCCAAAGTTGTACCCGCACCTGCGGCGGCTTTTTTGTCTTTCGACACCTGTGCACGGTAATCCGCAATCTCACGCGCTTCCGCCTCTGATCCAACAACGTTTAGAACGTCGCCCGCTTCTGGCGTGCCGTTTAGTCCCAGAACTTCTACGGGAACCGAAGGCCCCGCTTCTGGAATTTGTTTGCCTTGGTCGTCGATCAAGGCGCGAACCTTGCCCCATTGTTGACCAACAACAAAAATATCCTTGTTCCGCAATGTACCGGCTTTAACCAATACAGTCGCAACAGGACCGCGTCCCGTATCAAGTTTAGCTTCAATCACGGCACCTTCTGCTGGGCGATCAGGGTTGGCCTGAATTTCCAAAATTTCAGATTGTAGCGCAATGGCTTCAAGCAAGCTGTCCAAACCTTGGCCTGTTAGCGCAGAGATTTCGACATCTTGAACTTCACCAGACATGGCTTCGACGATTACTTCGTGTTGCAATAATTCCGTGCGAACCCGTGTTGGGTCTGCACCCTCAACGTCCATTTTATTGATTGCAACAATCAACGGAACGTCTGCAGCTTTTGCGTGTGCAATTGCTTCAACAGTTTGTGGCATAACGCCATCGTTTGCCGCGACAACCAAGACAACAATATCCGTTACTTGCGCACCGCGTGCACGCATAGACGTAAAGGCCGCGTGACCCGGTGTGTCTAGGAATGTCAGCAATGTGCCATCAGGTGTTGTGATCTGGTACGCACCGATATGCTGGGTAATACCACCTGCTTCGCCTGCAACGACATTGGTTTTACGCAAAGCGTCCAAAACAGATGTTTTACCGTGGTCAACGTGACCCATGATTGTAATCACAGGTGCGCGTGGGCGCAAATCTTCCACGTTATCTACGAGCTTCTCAATCGCATCCTCAACGTCTGCATCAGAAACACGGACAACCTTATGGCCAAACTCTTCGACGATTAATTCCGCAGTATCTGCATCAATCGTTTGGTTTTGCGTTGCCATAATACCGTTGGTCATCAAGGCTTTTACAACTGCGGCTGATTTTTCAGCCATACGGTTGGCCAATTCACTTACAGTGATTGCCTCTGGAACTTGAACGTCACGTACAATTTTTTCGCGCTCAGCACCTGTTTCGCCCATCATCTGACGACGTTGGCGTTCTTGTTTACGCTTCATTGCCGCCATAGATTTTTGACGACCATCACCACCGCGCAAGGCTTGGTTGATTGTTAGCTTACCAGAACTACGACGATCATTACCACCTCGGCTGGTTTTTTGACGGCGCGGTTCTTCGCGCGGCTTATCAATACGTTTTGGCAACGGTTTATTCGCCGCAGGACCTTTGTTTGCCGCAGGCGCGGCAGGTGCCGCCGCCGTTGGTGTCGCTGCGGTTGATTTTTCAGCAGGCTTTTTAGCCGCTTCTTCACGGGCAAGACGGCGTGCAATACGTTCTTTTTCTTCACGCTCTTTTTCATCACGTGCGCGGCGGCGTTCATCACGCTCTGCTTCGCGCTCGCGTTCTTTTGCTACTTCGCGTGCTTTGCGATCGGATTCTTGACCTGCAGCTGCAATAAGCGCTTTGCGACGACGATCCATCTCGGCGTTGGTAACGCCTGCGCCTGCGCCAGGTCGTTGAACGCCGCCAACATTACCTGGAACAATAACACGCTTGCGCTTTTTCTCGACTATAACTGATTTAGAGCGACCATGCGAAAAGCTTTGGCGCACCGTTCCAGAACCACTTTTCATTCCAAGTGGTTTTGGTTTACCAGCGTTGTTGTTGTCGTCGCTCATTCGTATTCAACCTTTCGTGCCAGAAATTTTCTGACGTTATGACTTTGGGGTCGCGTATCGTGCGCGAAAGCCCGTTAGTCGATTGGCTTCTAATAGGATACGGGCAGAGAGTCCACCTTTGGACACTGCCGCATGTATTACACTTTCACGCCCAAACGCCAGACCCAATTCTTGTGCGGTAAAGCACCCGATAAAGGTGTCTGAGCCATCTTGTGGGCGCAGTTTACGTTTTTGGCCTTCAGAACCATCAATTGCTTGTAGCAAAATATGGCGTCGCTCTGACATGACGGCCCCTTTGACCTTTTCAAATCCGCAAATGGCACTGCCGCCTTTGCGKGCAATTGAGATAAGACCAATTGCGCGGTGGGCAATTARATCTTGGGTCAAGGTTATTAAGTTTTCTGGCACAACAACGGCTTGTTTTGCAGCTTTTGCAAATGAGCTTTGTTTTATTGCTATGTCCACAGCATTTTTACTTGCGGCCACCCAAAGACCACGCCCAGGTAGGCGTGCGGATACATCGGGTGTAACCGTGTTATCAGGACCTAATACAAAGCGTATTAAGTCCGTTTTCGGTAGTGTTTTTCCCGTCGCTATGCAGCGGCGTTCAGAAACATCAACCTTTTTTGTGCGCTTGCCACGTCCCATGGGCGAATACCGAAGCCTGACGCATCAGGCTTCAGCTTCCTCGCTGTTTGCTTCAGYTNNNKCKKCRGYTTCRGCGGCYTCTGCTGCTGCGGCATCTTCTGCCAACTGTTCTTCGGTTACCCAACCCAGTTGCAGGCGTGCGCTCATAACYAGTTCTTGTGCTTCGGCTAGGCCGATATCAAAGCTTTCCAAAATGCCGTTATCCTTAACGCGCTGACCATCAACGGTTGTGTAACCACCCGCTAATTCCCAGTCGGCACATGTTGCAAAATCGTTCAATGTTTTTACACCGTCCTTGACCAAAGCCATCAGCATTTGTGGTGTTAGGTTGCCAAAATCAATCAGGGTTTGTTCTAGGCCCAATTCTTTCGCCTCTGCCAAAACCTTTGCGTTGATTYCGTCCAAGCTTTCRCGTGCACGGGCTTGCAATTCATCGGCTGTATCTTGGTCAAAGCCTTCGATGGCTAACAGCTCATCAATTTCAACATAAGCAACCTCTTCCAAGGTCGCAAAGCCTTCTGATACCAAAACCTGTGCCACGACTTCGTCGACGTTCATTGTTTCCATGAACAATTTTGAACGCTGGGCAAATTCTGCCTGACGACGTGCGGATTCTTCGGCTTCGGTCATGATATCGATATCAAGACCTGTCAATTGTGACGCAAGGCGCACGTTTTGACCGCGACGACCAATTGCCAATGACAACTGTTCATCAGGCACAACAACTTCGATACGTTCTGCGTCTTCGTCCAATACAACCTTTGACACTTCAGCAGGYTGCAATGCGTTGACCAAGAATGTCGGTGCATCTTCGTTCCAAGGGATAATGTCGATTTTCTCACCTTGCAATTCGTTTACAACGGCTTGCACGCGTGATCCGCGCATACCAACACAAGCGCCCACGGGGTCGATTGAGCTGTCATAAGAAATCACACCGATTTTAGCGCGTGATCCTGGATCGCGTGCAACGGCTTTAWTTTCAATAATGCCATCATAAATTTCAGGCACTTCCATTTTGAACAGCTCAGCCATGAATTCTGGCGCTGTACGTGAAAGGAAAATCTGCGGGCCGCGCATTTCAGAACGTACTTCTTTAATATAGGCACGCACACGGTCACCGTTGCGGAACATTTCGCGGTTAATCAATTGGTCACGGCGCAACACAGCTTCGCCCCGACCTACGTCAACGATAACATTGCCGTATTCAACACGTTTGACCAAACCATTGATGATCTCGCCTTGGCGATCTTTGAATTCAGTGTACTGACGTTCGCGCTCTGCTTCACGAACCTTTTGCAAGATAACTTGCTTTGCAGATTGTGCGGCGATACGGCCAAAGTCCATTGGCGGCAATTCGTCAATAATAAAGGCACCCACAGACGGGTTCTCAAGATGTGCTTTGGCTTCTGCGACAGTCAGTTCAGTTGAAAGGTTTTCAACTTCTTCCACAACTTCGCGTACGCGCGTCATTGTTAGTTCACCCGACTTGCGGTCGATGTGGGCGCGAATGTCTAATTCTGCGCCGTAACGTGACTTGGCGGCTTTCGCCATAGATTCTTCCATCGCTTGAATAACCAGATCAGGATCGATCATTTTTTCACGCGCAACTGCTTCAGCAATTTGTAGCAGTTCCAGACGGTTTGCACTGGTAATAGCCATGGTTTAATCCTTTTCGGTTTCAATCGTATCGAAGTCCGCTTCATCAAACCCTGTATCTTTACGGGCCTTTAAGCTTTCTGCGATCAGTTCGTCAGTTAAGACCAGTTTGGCATCAACCAACCAGTCGAATTGCAGACCGATAATTCCTTGTGGAATTTCGATCAAAATTTCAGTGCCTTCAACGCCGCGCAATTCGCCTTTAAAGCGGCGCTGGCCTTCGATCAATTGAGATGTCTCAATCTTGGCTTCATACCCCTCCCATGCCGCGAAATCTTTGATGCGGGTTAGGGGGCGATCAATACCAGGGCTAGAGACCTCTAAGGCATAATCGCCTTCAATGGGATCTTCGACATCCATAATGGCACCAACTTCGGTTGAGATGCGGGCGCAATCATCAACTTCGATGCCGCCAGTTTTTCTCTCGGCCATAATTTGCAAAGTTGTGCTTTTGCCTGCGATCAGGCGAATGCGCACAAGTTCATAGCCCATATCCTCAATCACAGGTGTGATGATTTCGGCTATACGCTTATCAACCGTTGCTCTTGCTATTAGGTCTGACATGTTTGTTCCAAACACAAAAAAAACGGGCAACAGGCCCGTCGTAAATTTCCGATGGAAGTCTGGGGGTGGAAGCCAGTCTTTCCGCTGTTGAGGTCGATATAGGGGGGATTTTGCGATTATGCAAGGGGAATCATGCAGCGCCCAAATTGTCAGGATATTCACAAAGAACTAACCTTACATATAAAGGGTCTCAATTTTTAATTGTATTATGCTCATTTAAGAATATATGCGGATTTCAATAGGTCAGTTAAGGCCTGTTTTATTGGGCCTTGGCGGGGTCAGCCTCAATCTTGCCATATATGCGCCGTCCTCCGCACAATTTCACCCAGACAAGAACAGTTTGTTTCCCAAATGAGAACAAATTGATTTGCGAAACAATACTCAGTATTTAACGAGGATTGTCAGTATGGACCGTTTAACGGAAATGGAAGCATTCGCCAAAGTCGTAGACAGTGGTGGATTTACAGATGCAGCGAAAAAGATGGGTTTATCTAAGTCTGCAATATCAAAACATGTCTCAGCATTAGAAGCACGTCTTGGTGCGAGATTGCTAAACCGCACGACACGTCGGGTGAGCCCAACCGAAATCGGATTGGCTTATTATGATAAGGCAAAGCGTGTGCTGGTTGATGCAATCGAAGCCGATGCCATGGTTTCTTCTATGCAGACGGCACCGCGCGGTTCTATTCGCTTGGCCGTTTCTCCTGATTTTGGCGGCAATCATCTATCCACTGCGCTGGGATCTTTTCTTGGGAAATACCCAGAAGTTTCCGTTGATATGGTTTTGAGCAATCGCAACCTTGATCCTATTGCAGACGGCTATGATCTTGTGATCCGTGTTGGTCAGCAACAAGATAGCAGCATCATGGCGAAAAAACTGGCGTCAACGAAAATGAAAATTCTCGGATCGCCTGCTTATTTTGAAGAACATGGTATTCCAAAGCGTATTGATGATTTGAACCATCACAAATTACTGCATTATTCAAACCAGCCTTCAGGCAGTGTTTGGCGCCTACAATCCCCAACGGGTGAGCAACGCGCTGTGCGTGCAAGTGGCAACCTGACGGCCAATGATGGGCATTCTTTGTTGCTAGCCTCTGAGGCTGGTCTTGGCATCGCGTTCTTACCGTGCTTTTTATATCATAAAATGCTTAAAAGGGGCGGTTTGATCTCTGTGCTTGATGATCTGCCTGAACAATCCCAAGATATCTACGCGATGTACCCGCATGGTCAATATACCCAGCCAAAACTTCGCGCGTTCCTAGATTTCCTTGCGGAGCACTTTAAATCACGCGGTATGGAGCAGTGGTAAATTAACCTTGGTTAAATGCTAGAGAGCGGTCGTGATAAGCGGCCGCTTTTTTATATCTAATTGGCTGGCACATAAGTCCAAATATTATTCGCCTAATTTTTGAATGGCGGCTTCAATTTGTGCCGCAACCTCATCAAGACGGTTCTGTTCTGTTGAGCGCACCACCAGATTACAACCAAACGTGCCGTCTTTATAATACGGATAAGATCCGATCGACACGTCAGGGTTTTCACGGGCAATTGCCCCCAATGGGTTCGCGATATCGCCCTCTTTCATGTTGGTATGAACTGTGTGCGACAGTACGCGTTTTCCAGCGCCAAGTTTCGGCAATAAACCATCCAGCATCGCTTCAAAAACAGCAGGCACCCCTGCCATAACATGAACATTTTCAACACTAAAGCCGGGGGCTCTAGATACAGGATTATCAATTAAGGTTGCCCCGTCAGGAATGCGCGCCATACGCAAACGGGCTTGGGTAAGTTCTTTGTCGGGGTCTTTGTAATTGGTTGCCAAAATAGCGCGGGCATCTGCGCGCACATCAATCGACACCTCAAAAGCCGCCGCAATGCTGTCGGCGGTAATATCATCATGGGTCGGCCCGATACCGCCGCTGGTAAACACATAAGTATACCGCGACCGCAAAGCGTTAGTCGCATCAATAATGTCATTCGATACATCCAACACAATACGCGATTCTTGTAGATCAATGCCCACAAGCGCCAATTGCTTGGCGAGATAGTGCAAATTGCTGTCACGCGTGCGGCCAGATAGAATTTCATCGCCAATAACGATCATAGCGGCTGTTGGATTGGCCATTGATATTGTCCTTTTTTGAGGCGCACTTTAGAGTTGTGCCATGAAATTTGCACACCCCCTTATAAAAGCCACGCTGATCAGAAGATACAAAAGATTTCTGGCAGATGTCAGATTATCTGATGGMCGCGAAGTTACGGCYCATGTCGCCAACCCAGGCTCGATGATGGGGYTGRYCATGGARGGWCAAGAAGTTTGGTTGGAACAAAATAATGACCCGAAACGAAAGCTGAAATATTCGTGGAAACTTGCCTGCCCCAGTGYGGGCGTGTTCGTCAATGTTGATACTGGTCTACCCAATAAAATTGTTGAGCAAGCATTGGTTTCAGGCGCAGTTCCTGAACTAACTTATACCAACCTCAAGCGTGAAGTTCCTTATAGCGACAATTCCCGTGTGGACTTTCTGCTAACCCAAGACGGGCGACGCGATTGCTATGTTGAAGTAAAATCAGCCACTTTGATGCGTCAAAACGGCTTAGTAGAGTTTCCYGATAGYGTTACCAAGCGCGGCGCTAAACAYATGGATGATYTGGYGMAAATGGTTGGGCTTGGTCACCGCGCTGTTGTTCTGTTTTGCATTTGTCGAACGGATGCGAAGGCGTTTCAGGTCGCCGATGATATTGATCCTACTTATAATGYCGCCGTTCAACGGGCAAAATCAGCAGGGGTTGAGTTTTTATATTACACCACTCAAATCACCACATCGCAGATCACACTTGGCAAGGCTTTGCCGCTAGATTGAAACAGGCACTGGTCACTAAGCCCAGAAAATACTATTTAGCTATTTATAGTTGAACAAAAGACGGACGCACCGTGACAGACCCTGTAAAAACACCCCGATTGAACGCCGCTGGTATTACCATCCATTCACCTGAAGAATTTGAAGGTATGCGCCGTGCTGGCAAGCTGGCCGCTGAAATTCTCGACATGATCGGTGAACATGTGGTGCCGGGTGTGACAACCGACGAACTTGATCAGCTTTGCCATGATTTTATGATCGACAATAATTCTGTTCCCGCAACGTTAGGCTATCGAGGCTTTCCAAAATCAAGCTGCATTTCGATTAACCACGTTGTGTGTCACGGCATTCCGTCAGATAAAAAACTTAAAGACGGTGATATTTTGAATATCGACGTGACCTGTATTCTGGATGGTTGGTTTGGCGATAATTCGCGGATGTATGTGGCGGGAAAATTGTCACGCAAAGCCGAACGCCTGATTCAAGTAACCCATGACGCTTTGATGCTGGGTATTGATCAGGTCAAGCCGGGCAATACCTTTGGTGATATCGGTGCGGCAATCCAACGTTATGTCGAAGCTCAACGTTGTTCTGTTGTGCGTGATTTTTGTGGCCACGGYTTGGGGCGTGTGTTCCATTCGCCGCCCAATGTTGTGCATTATGGCAATTGGGGGGCGGGTCCCGTGCTAGAAGAAGGCATGTTCTTTACGATTGAGCCTATGGTGAACTTGGGCAAACCCCATACCAAAGTTTTAGCCGATGACTGGACCGCCGTGACCAAAGATAAATCTTTGTCAGCGCAGTTTGAACACTCTTTGGGCGTCACGGCAGATGGGTGTGAAATCTTCACACTATCCCCCGCAGGATTGTTTCATCCAACATATTAAACGTTTGATTAATCATTCGGGGCAAGACTGCCCTGATGTCAAAGAATCTACAAAAGACCGATAGTTCTGATGCCGCGATGCTGGGCTTTAGTCTGTCACAAGCAAGCCTTGCCGATCCACATTCCTTGATGGATCAGCAYCGTGAAAATTTACGCAACCGTTTGGTTRAAAAGGGATTGGACGGTGTTTCTGATCTAGACTTGTTGGAACTGATCTTGTTTCGGGCTTTGCCACGGCGAGACATTCGTCCCTTGTGCAAGTTTCTGCTTAGACAATTTGGTACGTTAAATGCAGTGCTGACAGCACCTGTTAATGATCTGACCCAGATTAAGGGGATCGGCACTGCTGTAATCACTGAATTAAAATTGATTGAGGCTGCCGCGCACCGCTTAGGCCAGCAACAACTGATCGGTAAAGAGGTGCTAACATCATGGTCACAACTGATTTTATACTGCCGCGCACGTATGGCGCATCTGCGGGTTGAACAGTTTCGAGTGTTGTTTTTGGATAGTAAAAACGTGTTGATCGCAGATGAATGTTTGCAAAAGGGTATTGTAAATCACGTGCCCGTCTACCCCCGCCAGATTGCAAAACGTGCGCTAGAGCTGGACGCTATTGCTGTAATCTTGGTGCACAATCATCCCAGCGGGGATCCTGCACCGTCGCAATCCGATATTGATGTCACCCTAGAGGTTATTGATGCGCTCCAAGCCTTGCGTATATCGGTGCATGATCATGTGATTATCGGACAGGATGGTGAAACCAGCTTTCGTTCCGCAGGACTGATTTAATAGCTGTCTTTGACCCAGATTTCCACGCGGTTGTTCAGATTTGCGCCTTCTGGCGTGTCTTCACATGACAACGGGGATGCCTGACCAAAGCCGTGTACTTCGATGTTTAAATCGTCCAAGATTTCGCCGCCGATTTGACCCCTTAGGCCGCCGAAGATTAATTGAGCGGCGGCTTTTGAATTGCGTTTGTTGTCGGCAAAACTTCCCAAGTTTTCAGTAAACCCGACAAACATGATTTTTTGATCAGCATATTTTCCAAGATACAGTTCGGTTACGAGGGCATCCAGTGCCGTTTGTGATGGTGCATCTAACTCAATAGACCCTATTTTAAAGCGTAGAACGCTTGAAAGCTGTCTGGCACCACCTAAAAGCGTGATCATTTTACGCAGGTCTTCAATTGGTACGACATTTTTTTGCGCCAATATGCTGTACGCAAGTCGGTCGCCCTGCTCGCCCAACGGGGATTCTGTAATTGAAATACTGTTAAAGCCTAAGGTGTTGATCTGTGATTTTGCCTGATCTGTTTTCAAGTAATCGGCAAACTCTTGGGCAAATATAGGCAGATTTTTATCCGCGACTTCCAGATAGTGGAAATAAGACGCAGGATAATTTCCTGCCGCAATCGTAAACTTGTTTGGCGCAATGACTGCACCACATGCGCCACCAATACTCAAAGCACGCGCGCCACCCAGATTGCTATGGTTTATCACGGTAATGCCAAAGGGGTCGCTTTCCGCGGTACGGGATAATGCGATTATGTCGGCAATCTTAATAGCCTTTTTTGCTTTTGAAAAATCAAAGCCTGTGGCTTTGGCTGTGTTTAATAAGCTGTTATTTCCGCTTGGTACATAAAGGTTGATATCAAAATCAGGTCCGCCAATGTCTTTCCAATTGGTGATCTTCCCTGACAGTAAAGCCTGTAAGTTCTTTTGTGAAATACTGCGTAGCGGGTTGTCGGCGGATACAGCCAGTACAAACGCGTCTGAGGACAAAGGAATAATTGTGGATGTGCTTTTTGCGCTAAGCATTTTTGCAACCGTGCCACTTTGAATGCTTATTGCAGGGTTCTTTTGTGTACCACCGATAGAAATATCAGCAAACTTAGTGCCGTTTATGCCTGTCACTTGAACTGAACTTTTATTTTTACCCGACGATTTAAGCGCTACATCTGCGCCCAGTGAAAACCCATAGCCTTCAATCAGCGGTAAAACCAGGTTTTTTAAAAGCCTATCATTTCCCGTGATTGTAAATTCTGATGTGTTTGAAACATCTTTAGGGCAAGCATCGCCCAAACAGGTGACGGTGCGCGCATCCACATCTAATGCGCCCAAAGCGGTTTCTAATACATAGAACCCGTTTTCAAAGCTTAGCAATTCACCTTTTAATTCTATGCCACCGCTGGTTGATTTAAGTGTCACGGGGGCGGCGTAGCTAACGCTTGCGCAGGTGATTGCGGCTAAAAGTACCGCGCTGAGTTTGGAATAAAGCATGATGTTGGCTCGCTAATTACGTAGCGCTACAATCATGCTGTTCAACATATTTTTCAATACTATAATTGTGAGTATTTTGCCCAAATACACGGGTTAAGCACTAAAATTTGCCTATTGAGGGGCTGGACGGCCAAAATTGTCCACATGAGCCAAGATAGATTTTTCGTCCCCATTGGCAAAGCGCACATTAATCTTGGCAGGATTGGATAGCGCAGGAATGGTAAGGGTTAACTGCCCTGATGCGGTGATTTTTTCAGAAAAGCGTAACCCTGAATGGGAAATGATAATGATCTCGCCTTCGCGGCAAGGCGCTAAGATCGTTAGTTTAACGCGCGCATCACGCAGGCCATCGGCGCGAAGCCTGATTTTGCAATCCAATGCTAAAGGCGCGCGTGGTTCTATATTCACCCTGTTCTGATTTGAAATTGGGCGCGGGGCATTAGAACTGCGGACCCATGAAATATCTTCTAACGTGGCATAAGCATCAAGTCGTGTGTTTGATTGGTGCCAGCTATCACTAACATAACCCAGACCAGTCACACCCGCCAAAAGAACGCAGCCTGTGATTGTCGTCATAAATTTATTTTTCAGTCGCAATTGGCACCTATGTCTAGCGGGCTACGTTAGACATATTTTAGATTACAACTGTGGAGATAAAAAGGCGCGCAAATGTCAGGTTTACGCGCCGAATTTTTCTAAAGTTTGCCGTGGCAATGCTTAAACTTTTCGCCAGACCCACAAGGACATTTTTGATTGCGTCCAGGGTTGCCCCAAGTGCTAGGATCTGCCGCATCAAAACCAGCAATTGCATCTGGCGTTGCTGTAGGCGCTTGCTGTTGCGCGATCGCCGCGTGCTGTTCTTCCTCGGTCAACATGCGTACCCGTGACAGATGGCTGGTCACATCGGTGCGCAAGCTATCCAAAAGACTGCCAAACAATTCAAAAGCTTCTGTTTTATATTCGTTCAACGGATCGCGCTGGGCGTATCCACGGAAACCAACGACTGAGCGCAAATGTTCTAACGTAACCAAATGGTCACGCCATTTCGCATCAATCGTTTGCAACAAAACTTGTTTTTCAATGTTGCGCATGTTCTCTGGGCCAAACTGCTCTTGTTTTTCAGCCATCATCGCATCGCCCGCTTGCGCTAAGCGCTCACGAATAACATCTTCGTCAATGCCTTCTTCTGCTGCCCAATTGGCAACAGGTTCAGCCAGACCTACATGTTCAGCAAGGTTTTGCGCCAGTCCATTCATATTCCATTGCTCAGGATAGGATTTTTCAGGAATGGCATCGTCAACCAGATCGTCAATAACTTGATCGCGCATGTCTTTGACAACATCTGAAAGATCATCGCCTTCCATGATTTCGCGCCGCTGCTCAAAGATCGCTTTGCGTTGATCGTTCATCACATCATCAAACTTCAAAAGTTGTTTGCGAATGTCAAAGTTACGACCTTCAACCTTAGCCTGTGCACGTTCCAGCGATTTGTTCACCCAAGGATGCACAATCGATTCGCCCTCTTCCATGCCCAGCGTACTTAGAACTTTTTCCAAGCGCTCTGACCCGAAAATGCGCATCAAGTCATCTTCTAAAGATAGGAAGAATGCCGACCGTCCAGGATCGCCCTGACGACCAGAGCGCCCGCGTAGCTGATTATCAATGCGGCGGCTTTCATGGCGTTCGGTTGCAAGGACAAACAAACCACCAGCGGCCAATACCTTTTCTTTATTCTCGGCGATTTCAGCTTCGATTTGCTTTTGGATCGCAGCGGCGTCTGCAGTATCGCCAGCGGCATCTAAGGCCTCGGCCATACGCATTTTAAAGTTACCACCCAGCTGAATATCAGTGCCCCGACCCGCCATGTTTGTGGCAATGGTCACAGCGCCAACAACACCCGCATTGGCAACAATTTCAGCTTCTTGTTCGTGAAAACGTGCGTTTAGAACGTTGTGGGGAACGCCTGCATCAACCAGCGTTTCAATGCTGTCAGCTTTGGTCGTTTCTTCTGCTTTATCCGCATCTTTCTTTAGCCGATCCGCTCGTGCACGAATGTTTGCAACGATGCTTTTTAAGAAATCAGTGTCGCTTAGCAAACCTGACAGCATCTCTGATTTTTCAATAGATGTCGTGCCAACCAAAATGGGCTGACCGTGAATATGTGACAAGGCAATCTCTTCAACAATGGCTTTGTACTTCTCGCCAGCGGTGCGGTAGATCGCATCATGCTCGTCAATCCGCATGATTGGTTTGTTTGTTGGGACCTCAATCACACCTAAGCCGTAAATTTCTGCAAATTCTTCGGCCTCGGTAAGTGCGGTACCCGTCATGCCTGCAAGTTTGTCATATAGGCGGAAATAATTTTGGAATGTGACAGACGCCAAGGTGACGTTTTCAGGCTGAATGTCACAGCCTTCTTTGGCTTCAATCGCTTGGTGCAAACCTTCTGACAGGCGACGACCCGACATCATGCGACCTGTGAATTCATCGATTAGCATCACTTGCCCGTCGCGCACGATATAATCTTTTTCTTTTTGGAACAGAACATGGGCGCGCAGGGCTTGGTTGATGTGATGCACAAACGTGGTGCTTTCTGGGTCGTAGAACGACGCAGTCTCTTCCAAGATACCCATTTCTTTTAAACGGTTTTCAACGAAATCATTGCCTTCGTCGGTCAACGTTGCAGAGCGATTTTTCTCATCTAGCTGGTAGTGTTCAGTTGTTAGCTCTGGGATCAGTTTATCAATGGTCATGTACAGCTCTGACCGATCTTCGGCAGGGCCTGAAATAATCAATGGGGTCCGTGCTTCGTCGATTAGGATTGAATCAACTTCGTCCACAATCGCAAAATAATGATCGCGCTGGGCCACTTGTGACATTTCAGCCTGCATGTTGTCGCGCAGATAATCAAAACCTAACTCATTGTTGGTCGCATAAGTGATGTCAGACGTATATGCCGCGACTTTTTCATCAGGGTTCATATCAGGAACAACAACACCCGTGGTCATGCCTAGAAAGCTGTAAACATTTGCCATCCATTCAGCATCGCGTTGTGCCAGATAGTCATTGACCGTTACGACATGCACGCCGCGACCCGTCAAGGCATTCAGATAGGCGGGCAAAGTGGCAACCAAAGTTTTACCTTCGCCCGTTTTCATTTCAGAGATATTGCCCTGGTGTAAAAAGATGCCGCCCATAAGCTGTACATCAAAGGCACGCAGTCCCAGTGCACGATGTGCCGCTTCACGCACATTGGCAAAGGCTTCGGGTAACAGCGCCTCTAGGGTTTCGCCGTTCGATACACGTTCTTTAAATTCAACTGTTTTTGCTTTGATCTGATCATCGCTTAGGGCTTTGAATTCGGGCTCTAACGCATTGATTTTAGCAATCAGCGGCGCAACGGCCTTGATTTTACGATCATTCTTGGTGCCAAAAACCTTTTTGGCGATGGTGTTCATGCCCAGCATGATGTCTCCGTTTATTCAAAGGCCGACTAATTACGGCATTTTATGACGTGAATTTGAAACTTCTTGCGCTCTGTGTGCTTGTCGCCCATGGTCGGAAAGCTTAATAAGAAACAAACTGATGCGCACCAAGTTATCGACGCCGTTAAGGCATGTAAGCGCGTGTATAGTCAGTGTCAACTTTTGCCCTATCTTAGGGCGACACAATTGCTTGAGATCATGTGTTTTGGGCGCAAACGGAGATAAATATGAAGTTTTCTAACAAACTGTTCGCGACAACTGCAATTGCAGTGTTTTTTACGGGCATGGTTGTGGCGCAAGATCAAGATGCGGTTAAGCGCACGGATGTACTTGCAACTGTAAATGGCACTGAAATTACAGTCGGTCACGTTGTGTCGTTGGCCAGCCGTTTGCCTGAACAATATATGGCGGTCGAAAACAAGGAATTGTTTAAGGGTATTTTGGATCAGCTTGTGAACCAAGAATTACTGAGCGCATCGGCTGAAAAAGACACAGTTGAATTGTTGTTGGCACATGAGAATGAAACTCGTGCATTGTACGCTGTGGCGGCGATTGAAGCCTTGTATGATAGGGCTCTTACCGATGAAGCTGTTAATGCACAGTATAAAAAACTGTACCAAGACGCCGACCCGATCCCTGAATATAATGCTAGTCATATTTTGGTAAAGACCGAAGATGAGGCAAAGGCATTGGTTGTGGAATTGGCGGATGGTAAAGAGTTTGCAGAGCTTGCAAAGGAAAAATCTACAGGACCTTCTGGTTCACAAGGTGGATTGTTGGGCTGGATGGGKCTTGGGCAAACGGTTCCTGAATTTGAAGGGGCAATGACCGCACTCAAGCCGGGCGAGCAGTCAAAACCTGTTAAGACACAGTTTGGCTGGCATGTGATTTTGTTAAACGAAATTCGGGATCAACCTACGCCAGAACTAGAAGCGGTTCGGGGGGAAATCGAAGAGGGTTTAAAATCTGCGGCGCTTGAAGARCATATGTTGAAGCTTGAAGCCTCTGCTGAAATTGAGCGTAATGAARGCAAGTTTGATCCAGACACCGTGAAAAAATTTGAATTGCTAGAAAAGTAAGAACGCATATGGGCACTGACATGACACTTTCACCACTGGCACCAAAAGGCGGGTTTCCAACGCTACCTGTCATCAAGGGCATTACGTTTTCAGCCGTCGCCGCAGGCGTTAAATACGCTGACCGTAACGACGTGATGTTGGCGTGTGCCGTTGCGGGTAGCACCGTTGCGGGCGTGTTTACAAAATCTGCAACCCGCGCGGCACCTGTTTTGGATTGCCAAGAAAAACTGTCAGTTACCCTAGCCACCGACAAACCGTTTGCGATTTTAGTGAACTCTGGAAACGCAAACGCCTTTACGGGGTCGCGTGGTAGCGGGTCTGTATCTGCAATCTGTCAAGCTGTTGCCGAAGAGCTAAACACCGACCAGGCTTGCGTGTTTACGGCCTCAACTGGTGTCATTGGTGAAGCCTTACCACACGATCGGATTGTCGCAAAAATCAGCGAACTGAACGCATCACTTGATGCAAATTCTGCGGAACTTGCCGCTAATGCGATTATGACCACGGACACCTTTGCCAAAGGTGCCGCACGTGAAATTATGATTGATGGTCAGCCCGTGAAAATTGCAGGCTTTGCTAAGGGATCAGGCATGATCGCCCCTGATATGGCCACGATGTTGGTCTATATTTTCACCGACGCCAAGATTTCGCAAACCATGTTGCAAACCATCTTATCGCAGCAAACCGAAACCACGTTTAACGCCATCACCGTGGACAGCGATACATCGACCTCGGACAGTTTGATGGTCATCGCAACGGGTCAAAGCGATGCGCCTGAAATCACAACGGGTCAAACCGCAGATACATTCACGGCTGCCCTGCACGGCGTAATGTTGGAACTTGCGCATTTGGTGATACGCGACGGCGAAGGTGCCACCAAATTTGTGACGGTCAAAGTTACAGGCGCGCATAGTGATGCATCGGCCAAGAAAGTCGGCCTATCGATTGCGAATTCTCCTTTGGTCAAAACGGCCATCGCGGGCGAAGATCCAAACTGGGGTCGCGTGGTAATGGCGGTTGGAAAAGCGGGTGAGCCCGCAGACCGTGACCTGTTAACTATTAGCTTTGGCGATATTCTCGTGGCTGAAAAAGGCTGGGTTAGCGAAAGCTATACTGAGGCGGCAGGTGCGGCCTATATGAAAAATGATGCAATCACGATTCATTGTGATCTTGGGATTGGGGCGGGCACTTCAACCGTTTGGACCTGCGATTTGACCCATCAATACATCACCATCAACGCAGATTATCGGTCATGAAGACTGTCCTCGTTTCCGCCGTTGCCTTGATCGACCCTGATGGTCGCGTTTTATTAGCGCAACGCCCCGTAGGAAAACCAATGGCGGGATTGTGGGAATTCCCAGGCGGCAAAGTTGAAGCAGGCGAAACCCCTGAAGTCGCATTGGTGCGTGAATTGCATGAAGAATTAGGGATTGAAACATGGCAAAGTTGCCTTGCGCCGTTGACCTTTGCCAGTCACAGCTATGATGACTTTCATTTATTAATGCCGTTATTTGCCTGCCGTAAATGGAACGGTATCGTCCGACCGCTTGAGGGGCAGGAGTTAGCATGGGTTAAACCGAAGGATCTGCGGTCATACCCAATGCCTGCCGCTGATATTCCGCTGATTCCGATTTTGCACGATTGGTTGTGACATTATTTCCAATTTGGAAACAAACGCTTTCAATTTTACCTAGAATCACCTATTTAACTACCTATTAGTTAGTTGCTTAACTAATTCTGCCATCTTTTTGCCACTATTTTGGGAGTAGTCGCATGTATAAAACGATAATGATCGGAAGCTGTATTGCCGCGCAGGGCTTGTTTTTGCGTTTGCTTGAAAACGGTAAAATGGTCGTGCGTGTTAACGGTCAAGAAATGACGGGAACGCCCGTCGAAACGTATCAAAAAACCGTTCACTAAAGAATATCAGGCGGGGGTTACCCAGCCTGATAGATTTTCTTTTATAGCGTTTGTAAGCACCGCTATATGGTCGTCGCTGTCGTTTAGACACGGGATGTATGTGAATGTTTCGCCACCCGCTGACAGAAAACTCTCTTTAATTTCTTCTTGAATCTCTTCGAGAGTCTCAATGCAGTCCGCTGAAAACGCTGGTGCAATAACCGCCATGTGCTTTTTGCCAGCTTTTGCTAGTCTTGCAACCTCTTCCACCGCGTAGGGCTTCAACCATTCTCCAACACCAAATTTCGATTGAAAAGCGGATTTGATTTTATCGTCACCCCAGCCCAGCGCCGCTTGTAAAAGCTCGGTGGTTTTAATGCAGTCGTGATAATAAGGGTCGCCATTGGTCAAATAGCGCTTTGGCATGCCGTGGTAGGACGCAACCAACACATCGGGTTTTACTGCCAGTTTATCATAGGCTGTCGTTACAGAATTGGCCAAGGCTGCGATATAATCAGGACGGTCAAAATAGGCAGGTACCGTGCGAATGTAGGGCTGCCATTTCATCTGCATCAAAGTGCGAAAAGCTTCGTCATTTGCCGTGGCAGTCGTGGTCGCAGAATATTGCGGGTACAGCGGAAAAAATACGATGCGATCACAGCCCTGTGCTTTTAATTTCTCAACAGCACTTTGAACCGACGGATTACCGTAACGCATACAAAAATCAACAACAACAGTGTCGCCATATTCTTGGGTTAATGTTGCGCGGATTTTATCACATTGCGCACGGGTTATTGTTAGTAGTGGACTTTCATCTTTTTCAGTGTTCCAAATACTGCGGTAGGCAGCCCCAGAACTAAACGGACGCTTTGTCAGAATGACCAGTTGTAATAAAGGCTGCCATTTCCACGGTGGGTAATCAATGACACGGCGGTCAGATAGAAACTGACTTAAATAACGGCGCATGGACCAATAGTCTGTATTGTCAGGTGTGCCAAGATTGGCGACTAAAACACCCGTCTTTGCAGGCGTAGACTGGTCGGGATTGGCTGTTCGTTTCGTCATATCGGGCTCTTATCGTTTTGGCGGGACATTAGCATTTTTCAGGGTTATATTCGGTTGTTCCCAGCGCGTCGGCTAATCTGGTTTGTGCCGATCCTGGGCGTAATGGCTTTTGTTGTGTATCTGATGGTGCCCAGCCCGTTAGAAAAATAATTTCAAACGTTGCGTTAATGCGGCCATCTGCATCGCTAAAGTTTTGCGCATAGATTTCACAGGCACGCAATAGGGTGTTACGTCGCAAGGTTTTGCGGCGTTGGGTCAATACATTGGTTTCCCCCATCGCGCGCAAATCACGCATCAAGTGTAGGGGGGTCTCATAGCTGGTATTTAGCGTCAGGCTATCGGCAACAGGCAGTGCAAAACCTGCACGTTGTAGCAATCCGCCTAAGTCACGAATCTCAGCCATAGGGAAAACACGCGGACTAATACCGCCTTCAATTTGGGTTTCGGCCTCGGCTAATGCCACACGCAATTCATGTAATGTTTGCCCGCCAAACAGTGCGGAGACCATTAAGCCGTCTGGCTTTAGCGCGCGGCGCATTTGTACCAGTTGCCCGACAGGGTCATTTGCCGCGTGTAGGGTTAGGCCGCCCAATATGAGATCAAATTGTTCTTCAACCAAATCAAGTATCTCAGTATCGGCACAGATATGGGCTGGTTTATCTAGGATTGTTTGCCAGCTTTCGGGCCGCCATGTCACAATTGCAGGCTTTGTAAACGTTCTGTTAATCTCTGACAGTCTTTCTTGTACGCAATTGGCGGCGTAGTCATGCAAAAACCAAGCGGGTTTTTTTGCATGCTGTGCGCGTTTGCGTCTTTGTTCAAGTGTGTGTCGGTTAAAAAGGTCAACTGGGTTTTGCATGGCGTTGTTTTGCATAGTGCGGTTCACATTAGCAAGAAGGATATTGCTTTGTTACAGCAGGTTATTAACGTCATTTATCCTACGCGGTGTATGGCATGCGGGGATGATCAGGCGCAAAGCCGTGGCCTGTGCCCACCGTGCTGGACGAAATTGCACATTATCAGCGGTCAGGTTTGCGACGCTTGTGGGGTGCCAATAGCTGACGGAAATTTGGAAAAAGCCTTTTGTGATAAATGTTTAACCGATTGCCCTAGCTGGAACAAAGGCCGTGCAACTGTGATGTATCAAGGCGTGGGTCGAAAACTCGCGCTGATGTTAAAGCATTCTGATCGGCTGGATTTAGCAGATGAAATGGCTAAATGGATGTATGAATCCAGCATAGAAATTCTTGAACCAGATATGCTGATCGCCCCCGTCCCGCTGCACCGCTGGCGGCTTTTTCATCGCCGCTATAATCAAGCCGCTCTGCTTGCGCAGGGCATTGCTAAACTGGCAGGGAAAAAGGCTGAATTGGGACTACTTTGCAGGCATAAATCAACCCGCTTACAAAAAGGTATGAGCCGCGCGGATCGTTTCGAAAATCTTCGCCAAGCGGTCAGCGTCCCAGCGCGGCAAATTCCAAAGCTTGCAGGAAAAAATATTTTATTGGTTGATGATGTGATGACCACGACTGCGACCGCGCTTGCGTGCACCGAYGCCTTGATGCAAGCGGGAGCCAAAAAGGTGAATGTTATTGTTTTTGCACGCGTTGCACGTCTGGAATAAAAGTTTATATTTGTTCCAAACAAAGGACATGATGCGAAATGAAAAACGTTGAAATTTATACCACTCAAATCTGTGGTTTTTGCGTGCGTGCAAAACAATTGCTGTCAGGCAAAGGGGTCTCTTTCACTGAGATTGATGTGATGCGCGATCCAAATAAGAAAAAAGAGATGATCCAGCGGGCGAATGGTGGCCGCACTGTTCCGCAAATTTTTATCGGTGAYATGCATGTGGGCGGTTCTGATGATTTGCAAGCTTTAGAACGTGCAGGGAAATTGGATCTTTTGTTAAAGCTATGATGCACCGTATCGGCATCATTCAGTTTTGTGCATCCGATCAGCCGGATGAGAACCTTGCGGAACTCACGAGGTTGATTGAGCAAGCTGTTGCTAAAGGCGCTGAAATTATCTTCACACCTGAGGTGGTAAATTGCCTATCGGAAAGTCGCCAGCACCAAACGGATGTTTTATGTCTGCCGCAAGATGACCCGATGCTGTCTGCTTGTTGTGATCTGGCACGGCATCACGGTGTCGAAATTGCGCTGGGGTCACTTGCTCAAAAGACAACGGATCCTGACGGGCGCTTTGTAAACCGTAGCTATTTGATCGACGCAAAGGGTCAGATTGTCGATTACTATGACAAAATTCATATGTTTGATGTCACGATTTCAGCAACAGAAACCTACCGCGAAAGCGCTGGATATAAGCCAGGAACGCGCGCTGTCATTGCGGACAGTGTGTTGGGCAAACTGGGCATGGCAATTTGCTATGATGTACGGTTTCCCCATTTGTTTCGGGGTTTGGCAAAAGCAGGGGCAAAAGTTATTGCCGTACCTGCCGCATTTTCACCCGTTTCAGGGGCTGCACATTGGCATGCTTTATTGCGCGCCCGTGCTATTGAAACGGGATGCTTCATTGTCGCGGCTGCACAGGCTGGTAAACATGGTGCAAGCGTTGGAAAATCACGCGAAACTTATGGGCACAGCCTGATTGTTAACCCTTGGGGCAAGATAATTTTTGATGCTTTAGGCGTATTAGGCGTATCAGTTGTTGATATTGACCTCGAAGAAGTAAACACTGCACGCAATCGTATACCGTCAATAACCCACGATAAACCGTACACAGGCCCTTAATGTCGAATTCAAAATCAGATGATGGACTAGCAATTGCACTGTTTAGTGAGCTGATGGCTTGTGATCAGATGATCCGTACCCGACTGTCTAAATCATTGCCAAAAGGTATGGAGCTGTCACATTTTTCAGTTCTTAACCATATGTCGCATCAAGGTGTTGAGCGATCCCCTGCACAATTGGCACGGCTTTTTTCAGTTACCAAGGGGGCGATGACCAATACATTGTCGAAATTAGAGGCCATTGGCTATATTCATATTCGCCCTGATTGGGACGATGCGCGGATGAAAAAGGTCTCATTAAGCGTGGCAGGAATGAATGCACGCGACAACGCGGTTCGCGCTGTGACACCAATTTTTGATGACGTGATGCAAGAAATGGGTGTGGAAGAAGTTAAGGACTTGTTGCCGACTCTACGCCACCTGCGCGGCGCTTTATCCTAGGCGGGTTTCACGCTTGCTGTAACGTAATTTACGCTTAAATCGCGATCTGACAGACTCCAGGACCATTTGATCGGATTGAAGACAAACCCTTTGCGATCTACGGGGGTTAATCCTGCGGCCTCAATCATGGCAAATAACTCGTCGGGTGTAATGAATTTGTTCCACTCATGGGTGCCTTTGGGCAACCAGCGCATGATGTGTTCGGCACCGATGATGGTCACAAGATAGCTTTTGGGATTGCGGTTGATTGTTGAGCATAACAGCAGGCCGCTTGGTTTGAGCAGCTCTTTGCAGGTTACTACAAACGCGGTTGGGTCGGCGACGTGTTCAATCACCTCCATGTTTAAAATCACATCAAAGCGTTCGCTACCTTGTGCAATTTCTTCGGCTGTGATGTGACGATAATCAATATCTAACCCTGATTGTTTGGCATGGACTTGTGCAACGGGAATATTGCCAGCGGCCGCATCAGCGCCCACAACAGTTGCGCCCAATCGCGCCATGGGTTCGGACAGCAAACCGCCACCGCAACCGATATCGAGAATATGCAAACCCTTGAAAGGTTCATGGGTTGTTAAATCACGGCCATATTCAGCGGCAATTTGTGACACGATATAGTCCAGACGGCAGGGGTTTAGCATGTGGAGCGGTTTGAATTTACCCTCAGTATCCCACCATTCGGCGGCCATGGCTTCAAATTTTGCGACCTCTTGGGGATCGACTGAATGCTGTGTTGCCATTGATCTTGATCCTTCAAACTGTAATGCTAACGGTGTTCTTTGAACCATATAGGTCGAAAATGCGAAACACCGACAGTCAAATCGGCACAGAGCGACAATTATATCCTGTCACTCAGCCGTATTTTTATCAAATGTTAGAGGTCAGCGATGGCCATACATTATATGTTGAGCAATGCGGTAATCCTGACGGTATTCCTGTTGTGGTTTTCCACGGCGGCCCTGGCGGTGGATGTAGCCCTGGGATGCGGCGGTTTTTTCATCCTGATATGTACCGTATTATTTTGTTTGACCAACGTGGTTGTGGGCGCTCAACGCCCCATGCCAGTGTGGAAAATAATACCACACATCATCTGATTGATGACATTGAATGCATCCGCAAAAAGCTGGGCGTTGATCGGTGGATCGTGTTTGGCGGATCATGGGGGGCAACGCTGGCCTTGCTCTATGCGCAAGCTCATCCGAGTTATGTTACACATATGGTTTTGCGCGGTGTGTTTACCATGACCCAAGCCGAACTTGATTGGTTTTATGCAGGCGGCGCGGCGCGGTTTTTTCCTGATAAATGGGAGCATTTCATTAAAGACATTCCTGTAAGTGAGCGCCACGATTTAATTGCTGCCTATGCCAAACGGTTGTTTGGCGATGACGCTGATGAACAAATACGTTTCGCGCGTGCTTGGACGACATGGGAAGGGGCGCTTGCAAGTTTGGAAAGTTCAGGGGTTGGTGGCATGATGCCAGCCGCTTATGCCCGTGCTTTTGCGCGGATCGAAAACCATTATTTTACCAATAAGGGCTTTCTTGAGGTTGATGGTCAAATCATGCGCGATATGCATATTATTCAAGATATCCCCGCTACGATTGTACAGGGACGTTATGATATGGTTTGCCCACCAGAAACGGCAATAAAATTGCATAAATCATGGCCTGCATCGCGGTTAATTATTGCGCCTAAAGCGGGGCATTCGCTATCAGAGCCAGAAATAACCTCGGCGCTGATTAGTATTATGGATGAGCTGTCCTAAAGACTGGCGGCTAGGCGTGATCCTTGGTTGATTGCGCGCTTTGCGTCCAGCTCGGCGGCCACATCTGCGCCGCCAATGATATGCACGGACGCGCCGGCTTTTTCCAAGGCATCAAACAAACCGCGTTGCGGGACTTGGCCTGCGCATAAAACAACGTCATCGACGGCTAACACGGTTGGATTTTCGCGAGCCTCGCCGAATGAAATGTGCAAGCCTGCATCGGTGATGCGTTCATAGTTCACGCCACCGACCATTTGTACGTTTTTCATTTTCAACGCGGCGCGGTGAATCCAGCCTGTGGTTTTGCCGAGGCCTTTGCCCAGCTTTTGTGCTTTTCGTTGTAGCAAGTGAATGTCGCGTGGTGAGGGTTCTATGTTGGGGCCGTCTTTTGCCAAGCCACCACGGGTTTCTTGCGGCGTGCCCACGCCCCATTCGGATTTCCACAGGTCAATGTTTTCGGTTGGGCTTTGTCCTGCATGACTTAGAAATTCAGCAACATCAAAGCCAATGCCGCCTGCGCCAATGATTGCCACTGATTTGCCGATTTGTGCGCCGTGGCGCAAGACATCGACATAGCTATGTACGTTTGCACGGCTCTGCCCGTCAATTGCAGGATCGCGGGGTAGAACCCCCGTGGCAATGATGACTTCGTCAAAGCCTGAAAGGGCTTCTGTGGTGGCCTTTGTGCTAAGTTTTAGGATGACGTCAGACAGTTCTAATTGACGTTTATAATAGGCGACTAGCCCCCAGAACTCTTCTTTTCCAGGAACTTTTTTTGCCATGTTTAATTGTCCGCCAACCTCATTTGATTGTTCAAAGAGCGTTACTTTATGGCCGCAATGGCTGGCAACTAAAGCGGCAGACAGACCTGCGGGGCCCGCACCGACAACGGCGATGGTTTTTGGGGATTTGGCCGCTGTGTAGTTCAATTCGGTTTCGCTACAGGCGCGTGGGTTGACCAAGCAGGATGAAAGTTTCATCGCAAATGTGTGATCTAGACAGGCTTGGTTGCAGGCGATGCAGGGGGCGATTTCATCTGCGCGGCCTTCGGCGGCTTTTTTAACAAACTCAGGATCGGCTAAAAACGGACGTGCCATAGATACCATATCAGAACAGCCATCTGCCAAGACACTTTCGGCAACTTCTGGTGTGTTGATGCGGTTTGAGGCGATGATGGGAATGCTTACTTCGCCCATCAATTTTTTTGTGACCCATGTAAAGGCGCGGCGTGGAACGGATGTCGCGATGGTCGGAATGCGGGCTTCGTGCCAGCCGATGCCTGTGTTGATGATCGTCGCCCCTGCCGCTTCAATAGCTTTTGCCAAGATCACGACCTCGTCCCATGTTGATCCGTTTGGAATAAGATCAATCATCGACAGACGGTAGATGATGATGAAGTCAGTGCCAACGGCTTCACGGGCGCGGCGCACAACTTCGACGGGTAGGCGCATACGATTTTCATATGACCCGCCCCATTCATCTGTACGTTTGTTGGTGTGGGTGACGAGGAATTGATTTAGGAAATATCCCTCTGATCCCATGATTTCAACGCCGTCATATCCTGCCTGCTGTGCGCGTTGGGCGGCGGTTATAATATCTTGGATTTGTTTCTCAATTCCCGCCGTATCCAGTTCGGTTGGGGGAAACGGTGAAATCGGGGATTTAATCGCAGAAGGCGCTACGGCTTTGGGAGAATAGGCATAGCGCCCAGTATGCAAAATCTGCATTGCAATTTTACCGCCAGCATTATGAACGCGGTCGGTGACGATGCGGTGGTTTTCAATGTCTTGCGGTGTAAACAGACCTGCGGCACCTGGCATAACGCCGCCCTCTGCGTTGGGTGCCATGCCGCCCGTTACGGCTAAAGCCACRCCGCCGCGTGCGCGTTCAGCAAAATATTCTGCCAYACGGTTCCAATCGCCAAGTTCTTCTAAGCCTGTGTGCATAGATCCCATCAACACGCGGTTTTTCAAGGTGGTAAAGCCAAGATCTAGGGGTTCGAGAAGTTTAGGATAGGATGCATGTGTCATTGTTGGCTTTCACTTTGGGATAGCTGTTGGCTTCAAGCCTAACTGGGATCGCGCTAAAGTCACGAAAAACGCGGCGTCACCCAAGYGTTTCAACGCAATGYCTGCGAAAGGCACGCTTCAACATATCGAGCTCTTCGCGYAACAAGGTGATCTCACTGCGTAAATCATCGTCYAAARCYTCRCCTGATGCGATTGCAAAACTATCGATGGGGTCAGGGGTGCCTTGCTTCATGACAAAAAAGGTTTGTAGGCCATCTGAAAGYACATCTGYTGGAATTTGTAGGCGYACCAACCATTCGTCAGGCTTATCTGGATGACGATCAACRCGCCCTTCAGCTATRTTTTTACCTAAATATTGCAAATCGAAATGTGGTGCYGTGATATCAGGTTTGCCTTTATATAAGGCTTCGTAGAATCCGTTATAGATACGTGTTTTTGTGAGCGTGCCGATCTTTGCCATGACAACCTTTACGTATTTGCGCGTCTACGGCGAATAACCGTGACATCGTGGATTGAAATTTCATTCATTGAGGGGCTTTCAAAAATCAAATCAAACCACAGGCGTTCGCCGCGTTTTTCATTGAAGTTTGTGTAGAACAAGTCAAATTCCACAAAGAGTTCACGTGTTGATAAATCTAATTCACGCACGATTTGTTCGGTATTTGGGCCGTGGCGTAAATTTAGGCGGGCAAACATTTCTTGCGGGCGTTCACTATCAATAATCAGGCTGAGACGGATGATATGTTCTTTTCGCAAGCCGTCGACGGCTTCGGGTGGGGTTTCAATCGCAAGCGATAAAAAGGATCCCTTAAAGTTAAAAACATCCAGACGAATACCAAAGGGGGCTAGGTCTTCTTCGCGGCTATTGCGGATTTGGCGCAGGGTCATTTCGGATTCTGGGCAGTCGTGAAATAGCGCTAATTCATTACCGACGCGCGATCCTGATTGAATAGATGACATGCCGCTTGGGCTGATGGGGCCTGCCCATGCCTCTGGTCGGTGCGCCCATTCGGTTCCGAGAATACGCTTGATGGCTTTTGATCCGATAACGGGTAATGTTAAGCGCCATGTTGCTTGGTGGATGACGCGATTTAACCGATCCCGCAGGCGGCGGGCATCTGAGCGTACATTGCGTAAAACATCCAAGTCTAGATCCGAGACGCCACGCGCGCGTTGCTCCCACCATTTGCGGGCTTGACGGTTGCGCCAGTTTTCAATGAATGTTTGTAACGTGTTCACATTTTTGCCTGTTGTGATGTGAAAAACTTGTGTTCTGGCGGGATGATAGCAGAAAAATATCGTTAAAGTAATAATCTGCGAAATATCCCGACGCGCTTAAGGTTTTGGGACTGTTTGGGTTTTGTTCGGATGGGCTGTCTTTGTATCTCTGCGCTGGGTTCTTGTGCAATGGGTGCGCTTGTTTGACTGGTGCGGATGGTTTCAGAATAGCTTTGTAAAAACTGCATGGATTGTTCATCGCTCAACCCTGTTCCTGCGCCCTGCATTAACGTGACTGTTACGACATGAGATGAGCGATTAAGGAAACTCTTCCAGACGTTTTTTGAAATGCGTGCGGTTGGGTCTTCAAGGTGTAAGAAAACGCCATCGGGTGCGACACGTTTATCGATGATTTGTACGTTGTCACTTTTGCCGCTGGCGCTTAGCGTGCGTCGCCCGTCTGGCGTATCAAGATAATCCGATAACACTGCTAGATCATTGCTGTTTTTAAAGCTTACAGATTTTGAAATACTTGCAGTCATCAGGCCAGGTAATGTGTATGTGGAACCGTTATTTGTTGTCGTTCCGTCAAAATTTGCACAGGGCGCAAAGATTAAAAAGACGGATGTCGCGGTTTCTTTGCGGCTGTATGGATCACTGCAAAATCCGGGTGGTGGGGGGATGGAAACGGAACCCTGTGAAATTGGAATGACTTCGGTTTTTGAGGTGATCTGGCGTGTTGGTGCACTAAGCCCAAGCCTATTGTTGCCGCATCCAGTGATCGCGACAGCTATAGAAACCAAAGCCAGTATTTGGCAGGATGATTTTTTGATAAGACCAATAGAGCGCAACACGCTGAAATCCCTTCAATTTGCGTTGTTACTGGATAGTGACTTCGCTAAGTTATCGCAAGTATACGATTTTTCATAAATGTGAAAAACATTGTAGTGTTGCGTAACTCGAACAGTAGAACGGTTTGAAATGTTGGCCAAACGACTAGAACTATTTGAAAATTTTATTGAACCAGCAAATAAATCCAAAGCAATATGGCGACTTTTACTTGGTGTTGTTTGCCTTGTCGTTATGTATTTTATCCTAAGCACCGTTGCAATTGCTGTGTTTGTGGTGGCCAAAGGTGATCTGGCGGGGAATAAAATGATGATGGATATGACCGAAGGTCGTGATCCGTTAAGCGTTATTTTGATGCTGGTAAGCTTTGTTTTTATGTTTATCGCGCTGCTTATCGCTGTGCGTTTGGTGCATAAACGTGGAATTTCTAGCCTGATTGGTCCGTCAAACGGTACATTTTGGCGCAATTTTATGATTTCATTTGCTGTGGTGATCGGTCTGTCTTTGGCAGGTTGGGCCGTCTATTGGTTTGTTGAAACCCCTGCGCAGAATATGGCATTTGGAACGTGGTTCTTGTGGATGATCCTTGCGATACCGCTGTTATTCCTACAAATTGCATCCGAAGAATTGATATTCCGTGGCTATTTGCAACAACAGCTTGCCGCAAGGTTTCGCAGCCGTTGGGTTTGGATGCTACTACCCGCAATTACCTTTGGAGCGCTTCACTATCAGCCCAGTGTGATGGGGCAAAATGCTTGGCTTGTCGTCATTGTGACAACGCTTTTCGGCATTATCGCGGCTGATGTTACTGCGCGAACGGGTAATTTAGGCGCGGCAATGGGATTGCATTTTGCTAATAATGTCTTTGCCATCACAATTATGCCGCTGTCTGGAACGCTGGACGGGTTGGGTTTATTCCGAACCGTTATTGGCGTTGACGACATATCGCAATTGCGGATGATGTTGCTGATTGATCTGGCGCTTATATTAATCGTGTTTTTTATATATTTGCGCTGGGCTAATCGTCGTGGATAATAGTTACGATTGCAATTTCCCTTGGGGCAAACTAAATCTAATCATTACAGAACCACAAAGGCGCGCCTGATCGATGAACTGGATATCCAACTACGTTAAGCCCAGAATTAACTCGCTGTTTTCACGTCGTGAAACGCCTGATAATCTTTGGACGAAATGTCCTGAATGTGGAACCATGCTGTTTCACCGCGAAATCTATGATGCTTTGAATGTCTGTTCAAAATGTGATCATCATATGCATATTTCACCGCGCGATCGTTTTGCAGCATTGTTTGATGGTGGTTTGTTTACGGAATTGGAAACACTGGCGGCGATTGCTGATCCTTTGCATTTTCGCGATCAGAAAAAGTATCCTGACCGCATGAAAGCTGCATTGAAAAAAACGGGTGAAACCGAGGCTATGTTGGTGGTCGAAGGTGAAATAGGCCGCACGCCGATTGTGGCGGCCGGCCAAGATTTTTCATTCATGGGCGGCTCTATGGGTATGGCTGTTGGCAACGCTATTATCGGCGCGTGTGAACGTGCGACCCAGCGTAAATGTCCGTTGGTTCTTTTCTCCGCCGCAGGTGGTGCGCGTATGCAAGAAGGTATTTTATCACTGATGCAAATGCCGCGCACAACGGTTGCTTTGCAGATGTTAAAAGAGGCGGGTTTGCCGTTTATCGTTGTGCTAACCCACCCAACTACAGGTGGCGTTACCGCCAGTTATGCGATGTTGGGTGATGTGCATATTGCTGAACCAAAAGCGTTGATTTGCTTTGCGGGTCCTCGTGTGATTGAGCAAACAATTCGTGAAAAACTACCCGAAGGCTTTCAACGTTCAGAATTTTTGCTAGATCACGGTATGCTTGACCGCGTGACGCACCGCAAAAATATCCGTAATGAACTTATTACCATTACGCGGATGTTGATGAAGTTGTCGCCACAAATCGTTGGTGATTTACCTGCGCCTGATTCAGAAGAAAAATCAGCTAGCTAAGGGTGTTTGGYGTGCAGAGCGATACTATTCTGGAACGATTAATGTCGTTGCATCCAAAGATCATTGATTTGACTTTGGACCGTATGTTGCGGCTTTTAGATGCGYTGGGAAATCCGCAGGCATCTATTCCGCCCGTTATCCATATCGCTGGAACGAATGGTAAGGGATCGACTGGGGCTTTCATTCGTGCGGGATTGCAGGCGGATGGTGACAAGGTACATGCCTATACATCGCCGCATCTTGCACGATTTCATGAACGTATTGTTCTTGCRGGAAATGTAATTGCAGAGCCTGATTTGGCCGCTGCATTAGAAGAATGCGAAAGCGTTAATAAAGGCGTGCCGATCACCTATTTCGAAGTTACAACCTGTGCCGCGTTTCTAGCATTTTCACGCACCCCAGCAGATTATACTTTGTTAGAGGTCGGTCTGGGCGGGCGTTTAGATGCAACCAATATGATCGACGCGCCAGCGATGACGGTTATTACACCTGTTTCAATTGATCATGAGCAATACCTTGGCAATACACTGACCCTGATTGCGGCTGAAAAAGCAGGTATTTTAAAACGTAACACGCTTTGTGTTGTCGCGCCGCAAACCGATGAAGCCTTGGATGTTATTGAGGCTGAAGCGGCTAGGGTCGGTGCGCCGTTGAAAATTTACGGACAACATTGGCATGTCTGGACGGAAAACGGGCGTTTGGTGTTTCAAGATGAAACTGGGTTGTTGGATTTGCCGATGCCAGCTTTGCTTGGGGCACATCAGGTGCAAAATGCAGGTACCGCAATTGCCGCGTTGCGTTTGTTAGGAAAAGACGACGCGGCCTGTGCGGCGGCAATGCAAAATGTGCAGTGGCCAGCGCGGATGCAGCGTTTGCGTTCGGGGCCATTAATTGATCTGGCTAAGGGTGCTGAACTTTGGCTCGATGGCGGTCATAATGAAGCCGCAGGGGGTGCGATTGCCGCTCTTTTAAAAGGCTTGCCTGAAAAGCCTACGCATCTGATTATTGGTATGTTGAATACTAAGGATATTTCGGGATATTTGGGACATTTTAAAGGGATTGCACAAAGTTTACATGCTGTATCAATTCCAGGCGAGACAGCTACGCTTAGTGCGCAAGACACTCGAAAAGCTGCGAGCGATATTGGATTGAATGCAACCACTGCAAGTGATGTGCAATCTGCGGTGCGCGCGATTGTGAAAAATGACCCTAATGCACGGATATTGATCTGCGGATCGCTTTATTTGGCGGGTCATATATTGCGTGAAAACGCATAAAAAAGGGCGCGACCAGCGCACCCTTTTTCGTTTATTTAAACAGTCTTAGACTGCGGCATTGATCCAATCAACTAGGGCGGCTTTTGGCGCTGCCCCTGTTTTATTGGCAACGACTTGACCGTCTTTAAAGATGAACAAGGCAGGAATGCCGCGCACACCAAGCTGTGCTGGTGAATTTGGATTTTCATCGACGTTCACTTTTACGATTTTGATTTTGTCGCCATACTCTTCTGACAACTCTTCCAATGAAGGGCCGATTTGTTTGCACGGGCCGCACCATTCTGCCCAGAAATCGACAACAACAGGAATATCTGATCCTGTAACTTCGGCTGCGAATGTATCGTCTGTTACTTTTACGGTTGCCATGATGGTCTCCTTGCCGCTCATTTCGTTTCTTGTTGAATATAACCTATGAAGGGATGCTCATTTGGTCAAGATAGTGTGGTTCTTTTCAGCGCTTGTGTCACGTCTTCGTGTGAAAATGACATAAGCGACTGGGTTTGTGTCCACAAGATTGAAACATCAATCGAGTGGTTCGGGTAAATTTGCTTAATTGCAGACAAATAAGCACCCATTTGACGTTTTAGCCCTTCGGGGGTGTCGTTTGAGGTTGCTGGTATTGCGTGGTTACTTTTGATATCAACGATATGTACGCGGTCATCTGTAATAATCAGTCGATCAATGATGCCCATAATGCGTGTGCCAGCCAGTTCAGGCAAGGGTGCGGTTAACGGAACCTCGGCTAAACTGGCTGAGCTGAATAAAAATTCTAGCTCTGGTTTTTGGATGACTGCTTGCACAATATTAATGGCATCACTTTGAATTGCATCTGAAAGGGTAAGCTTATTTTGCACGATGGCTTGTGCGCATAGTTCTTGCCAGTTAACGGCTTGATCTAAATTAACATGTTCTAGCAGGGCATGGATTAAGGTTCCGCGACCGCGCGCCTCGTCTTCTGACCAATTGTCCAATTCACTGGGTAAAGCTTTCGCGCCGCCTAAATCAGAGGGGGATAGGGCGATATTCCGTTTGGGTGGGGTCGGTGCATTTTGCGTTAACCAGTCAGGGGCTGGTGGCGCGCTTTGTGCCTGGGCCGTGTTGTCTGGACTAAATTCTAGTGCTGACCATTCAGAATTTTCAAATACTATTTTGTCGTTATCATCGGTGATTGCACCCGCATGTTCCAAACCTTTTGCAACCATATCATACCAGTTTAGCGCAGGCTCTTTACCCAGCTTTCCAGCACCGCAAACGATCAGCCAGCTTTCGGCACGTGTCATTGCCACATAAAGCARRCGTAATTTTTCACGCARRCTGCGTTCTTTTTGRTGCTCGACGCGCTCAGCCTCYAAGKCACTGCGTTGYGCGGCGGCAGTCTTCCAACCCACGCATCCTGTTTCCAGCTCGATGGTCTCGGATGTGTCRGTATTCTTTTTGTCTACCGTGTCGGGCAGGATGACWATTGGCGCTTCTAAGCCTTTTGCACCRTGAACTGTCATCACACGGATCATGCCTGCGCCACTGTCATTTTGACGTTTGATTTTTACGTCACCAGATGAAAACCAATTCAAAAACCCTGTCAGGCTGGGCGGTTCCATTTGTTCATAGAGCATGGCTTGGGTTAACAGCTCATCCAGTGCTTCTTCGGCTTCTAGCCCTAGGCGTGCTAATATTAATTCACGGCCTTTATGGTGAGTCAAAATCCGTTCAATTAATTCATAGGGCCGCATCAAATCGGCGTTTGCCAGCATGTCGCTTAAGACTTCCCATGTTGCAAAGTGTGTTTCTTTATGGGCACGCAAATTTTGCCATAGGCTGTTTGGGCGATTGTAAGCTAGGGTAAATAATTGACTTTCAGTGATTCCGAATAAGGGTGATTTTAACGCTTCGGCTAAGGATAAATCATCCTCTGGGGTTAGGGCGAATTTAAGTAAAGATAAGATATCTTTCACGGCTAATTCTTGACCAATGTTCAAAACATCCGCGCCTGCAACATCTAGTTTTTGTGCTTTGAGCTCTTTGATAATCGCGTTGAAAAGTAATCCACGGCTTTGCACGAGGATTAAAAAGTCCCCTGCATGTACGGGGCGTAGTTCTTTTTCAATCTCGATCTTCTGGCCCGATGCAATGGTATCATCAACCCATGTCGCAATGTTGCGTGCCAAGATAAGTTTCGGGTCGTTCAGGCCGGGCCGATCAACGGGAATATACCACGGGGCGTCTTCTGGTTTTTCTAGCTTTTCAATCAATGGCCACAACTCTACCCGCCCAGGCTTATCGCTGTGGAATGCTTTGTGCTTATTGGCAAACATCGCATCATTTTGCGCTACAAAAGTCGCGTCGGTAACGCGTAAAATAGGATCGGCTGATCGAAATGAATACAGCAAGCTTTGTTGCTGTAGTGGATCATCAACGGCATCTAGTTTTGTTTTAAAGCTTTGGCGCATGGCATCGAAATAATCGGGATCGGCACCTTGGAATGAATAAATAGATTGTTTGTCATCACCGACCACAAAAATCGTTCTATGGTTGTTTCGCGCACCTAAGCCTGCAGTGAATTCTTCGGTCAGTTTTTCCACTAATTTCCATTGGTTCGGGCTGGTGTCTTGGGCTTCGTCAACCAACACGTGGTCTATCGCGCCATCCAGTCGAAACAGCACCCATTTCGATAAGGCGTTATCGGTCAGGAGCGTATTGGCTTTGTTAATTAGGTCGTTGTAATCGAGTTTACCCGTTAGCAATTTATAGGTGTCGTAGGATGTAATGAAAGGGCGCGCGAAACCATATAAAGCCTTGGCGCGTTTAAAGGCATTTAGATTATTGAGCTGTGCAAGGCTTTCGTTCAGAGCCTCTTTCATATCTAAAAATGTAGCAAACAGTTCAGGATGTTCTTTTTTGAAAGCGGCATTGGGCTTAAAGGTTTTACTGATTGTTCCTGCGGCTGTTAACGATCCAGATAGCACTGTATCAAATGCTGTTTCTGTAGTGCCTTGTGAAATACATATGGAAAATGTTGTGCAGATTTTTTCATGGGCTTTTACACTGTCTTGGTTCTGCTTTAAGATTTCTAAAATAGTTGGAAAAACAGACAGATCAACGGCCCGCCAAAAATCTATTTTAATGTCGGCGGTTGTAATATTCGTGGCGAGCCCAAAATCTGCTGCAAGGGGCGCTTTTGTAAACTGTTCTTTTTTGTCGGCAATTTCTTTTAGCAAGCTGTCTAAATCTGCTTGGGTATGAAGTTGCGCAAGACGTCTAAAAGCATCTGGTTCTGTTTGCGCTAAGTCTTGGGCAATATCGCGGCGGGTTTGTTCGGCTTGGCGGTCATCAAGGATTTCAAATTGGGGGGTGACCCCTGCCTCTAATGGGAACTGGCGCAATAAGGCATCACAAAACGCGTGGATGGTTTGAATTTTCAACCCCCCTGGCGTTTCTAGGGCACGGGCAAATAAAGTACGTGCATTTTTCAGGTTTTCAGCTGTTAAAAATGCAGGTAGTTCGCCCAATTCTGCAAGTGCGGCGGTTAGGTCCGCATCGGGCATCATTGACCAGCTACCCAAACGTTTGAACAATCGGTTTTGCATTTCTGCGGCGGCAGCGTTTGTATATGTCAGGCACAAAATGCTTTGCGGGTCAGAGCCGTGTAATAATAATCGTGCAACGCGGTCAGTTAAGACGCGGGTTTTGCCCGATCCCGCATTGGCTGATACCCATGTGGAAAAAGCGGGGTCAGCGGCGGCGATTTGCGCCAGTGTTGCTTCATTTGTTATCATGGCACTGGCCGTACATCTGGGTCATCAGATGGATCCCATTCGCCCAAGCGCGACAGGTGATCATAGTCTGATATATCTTCATCTTTTTCCATTTTCATACGTGCGCCATAACCCGTTTCACCTTGGAACTGTGCGACTAAAAGCTCGGTAAATTGTTGCCAAATAGTATCTGTGGGCTCATCATTTATCGGCGGACAAACCGGTTTTTCAGGATTTTTCAGACTGATATATTCTAAATGTGCAACCGTTGCTGGGGCGAGATCTTTAAACCCGCCAGCTTGGGCAATGGCGGCTTCTAAATACAGTTGCTTGTCGAATTTTTTGGTTTGCGCAACGGYTGGGGCATCACCTGATTTATAGTCATAAATCACCAAATCACCATTTTCYAGCCGATCAATACGGTCTGCTTGGCAGCTGAGCATAAAGTCTAATTCGGTCACTTCCCGACGGCCTTGAATTTCTTGTGCGATCATTGTGCCTGTTTCCGTGCGGGCTTGTTCCTTGGCCGTAAGGCTGTCGGCAACCCGTGCAAGGCGGGCGTACCAGAGTTCGCGTTCCGCGGCCCAAGGAACGCGATCGTCCAAAACTTGYCGCGCTACTGATAACAATTTATCGACGCTTAATAAGTCAGGTGTATTTTCCGCTTGSGATAAAAAGGCCTCGATAACGGCGTGCAATACWGTTCCGCGCAGCATGTAATCAGGTTCGCTRGCGTAGTCATTTAATGGTTTTAAGTCTAATATAGAACGTGCATAAATTGCGTATGGGTCACGGATTAGGGTTTTGATCTGGGTGACAGATAGCTTTCTGGGGTAGATGGTTTTATCTGGAACAGGGGCGGGTCGTTTGGCTTTTTCTATTTTAGATTTTGGCCGATCAAGATGTCGGGCAAGCGTGATAAAGCTATCGCCTCTTAATCCYATTTGCGCCCAAGCGTTCGTGCCGACATCACCCAAACCTGTCATTAAGTTTTCAAGTCGTGTGACCCAGCGTGAGGCCACTGTTGGGCTTTCGCCGTCGCGTAATGCGCGTGATATAACAACTTCTTTTTGTGCGAAAGCTTGTTGRAAATCATGGGCTGACAGCCCTGTGTTGCGTTCTGGTAGTAACAATCCCAACTGTTTGCGAAGCGATCGGTTTAGCCAAGGATCAGGCGCAGGTTTCTTTGGCCAAATGCCTTCGTTTAACCCGCCTAAAATAACTAAATCAGCGCCTTGAACGCGTGCTTCTAATGTTCCTAAAATAACAATATAGGGATGCGGGCGTACAGAATTGCGCAACGGCGCATCGGTTAATAGGCCATTCAAAAACGCGGCGTAATCTGCCGCTGACCATAAGACATCGTTTGCATAGGCATTTCCGTCGAACGTTTTTAATGCCGTATACGCGGCTTTCCCCTCCTCATTTTCCCACAAGTCAGAGGCTGCTTGGCCGACGCCTTGGTGCAATCTTTCTGCCAGGGCTAGATGTATTTGCATCCAATCAGCCATGGTGCGTTGCGCGGTGTCGGCACTGTTATTCAGTGCTAGGGTAAACCATTCGACCCAAGCGATAATATCTGAACTTTGCGTTTGCGCCCATTCCCCTAGCAATTCAAATGACACTAAAGGCGGGCCACCACGTAAAATGGGACGGTCGCGACCTAAGCTTGCCATTTCTAATTGGCGGGTCTGGCGCAGGTGTTCGTTGCGCCCGTCTGCGCTGTGGCAGAGCGGCTGCTTGGTCAGTGCTAAAAAACTTGCGGGATCAAGCGGGGTTATTAATGTCTGTGCCGTAAGCCGTAAGAACAATCCAATCGGCGTTAAATGTAATGGTGCCCCTGCACTGTCATCGGGCAAGATTTTCCAACGCTTCAGTGTTGCTGTAACGCGCCGTGTGAGCATGCGGTCGGGCGAAATCAATACTGCTGTTTTTTGATCTTGGGCGGCTTTGCGTAAACACGCGGCAATACTGGTTGCCTCTTCCATCGGTGAGCTTGCTAAGATGAGACTGATATCTTGGCTCGCGGGGGGCAGTTCCGATATCAAATCGGGACCTTCGCGCATCCATTGGTCGGTGACAGGTGCAGGGCGTAAGGCAAGTGAGGTTATGCGATTGCGGGCTTGGTTGAAGACGGATGTTTCTTGCCAGCTGGGTAAATCGCACAGTTGTAAATCTAGTGAAGAAGTAAAACGTGCCAGCATAGATTGTGGATGATCGTCGTTGTTTTTGGGTTGTGCGAGCAGTGTTTCGACATCGCGGGGCATCTGTGTATCCACCCCTGGTAAAATGACTGCGCCATTGGGCAGGCGCGATACCAGACGCATGAAAACAGCCGTGGTTTTGCGAGAACCCGTTGATCCTGCAACAATAATCGGATCGGTATGGGGCGTTGTATTCCAGAGGTCATCCAGCGCGTTTACGATTGCTTTTTGTCGTGCCTGCGGGTCGATACTTTCTTTTGATGACCAGTATTGGGTTAAGATTTTTAGGAACTGTAAGCTACGGTTCCAATATTCAGACCCTTCATTAAATGAGAGGGTTTCCAGTGCTTCAAAGGCAACATCTTCACCCAGCATTTCATCTACAAGGGCGCTAAGACTATCGGCCAATGCGAAAACAGAACCTCGTGCTGCAATACCTTTTTCTTTGTCAATTAATGCGGCCACAAGACTGGCAAGTGCCAGCCTGCGTTCAACGGTTGAAACCGCGGGGGGTAGATGTAGATTAAGCCCAAAGTCTTTGTCTATTTCGGTCACCACACGGATTTTTGGCAATAGGAATGCACCGCGTTGGGTCAGCAAATCGGATATGCGTCTGCGCGCACGCTGACTGTTTACAAATATTAGAATTTTTGACACTTGGGCGGGCGTCATACCTTTGCAATGTGCAAAGAATCCATCAACAAAAGCGGTTGAAAAATCAACGCCAATTGGCAGCTTGAAAACCCGTGGTGTGTCTTGGGGACTAAACATTTCGTACCAAGGTTTGCGCGGCCTCGATGCCTTCGGGGTGACCGACGTCTACCCATTCACCATCATAAACAATACCTTTTAGGCGGTTCTGGGTGATCATTTGATCCCATAGTTTGCTGATTGAAAATGCAGGGCTCGTAAACTCTTTAAGGCCCTCGGTGCGAATAATCTGTACTCCGCCATAAACATAAGGGACATGAGACCGCTCGTTTCGTTTTGTTAAATGACCCGTGTTGTTCATGGAAAAGTCACCTTGCCCTAGATAGCCATGTGCTTGGTTTATGGGCAGTAACATCAACAACGCATCGGCATCGAATTTGTCCCAATTTTGCATCAGTTGAGTAATGGGATTGTCGCCAATCCAAATCATATCACAATTCATTGTGACAACGGGTGCGGTGCCAATGATGGGTAATGCATTTTTTAGACCACCCCCTGTTTCCAAAATATTTGGCGCCTCGTTGATTGTTACGACATTAGGAAATTGTGACAAATGCTTTTCAAGTTGTTCGGCATGGTAATGAGTGTTCACAATGGTTTGTTTGCACCCCGCTTGATYGGTCAAAGCGATGGCATGATCAATCATTGGCTTGCCGAGAACAGGTACTAGCGGCTTKGGCATGTTTTGCGTCAAATRGCGCATGCGTGTGCCAAATCCAGCRGCAAAAATCATTGCATTAAATTGGGTCATGATGCGCGYTCTTTGATGCGYGCCWGAACATYGGGCGTTGGTTCTGCGACATGGGTRCTTACCCAGTYTTTTARGGCWGATAGGTTGGGGTGGTTTAAATCACGTTGTAAATGCGCCCAGACGCGCGGGATTAAGTCGACATAATTTGGTTTGTTATCGCGCCGACAAAGGCGGGCAAAGATACCGATGATTTTCAGGTTTCGCTGTGCACCTAAAGTTGCATAGGCATATTGAAACGCATTGGTATTATCGCCTGATTTTGACAGATAATAGGCAAGCATATCTTGTTGCAGCTTATCGGACGTATCACGACGGGCATCTTCTAATAGCGACACCAAATCATAGGCTGGATGGCCGATAAGCGCATCTTGAAAATCTAGTAACCCGACTTTTGCAGTTGATTTTCGATTGGGTAGCCATAGCAAGTTTTCGGCATGGTAGTCGCGTAAAACGATTACAGATTGATCCCCTTGCAGGGCAGCACAACAATTACGCATGATTTTATGATAGCTGTTTTGTGTTGCATCATCCGTATTTAGACCTGTCGTGGCGGGGATGTACCATTGTGTTACCAAGTCGGTTTCGCGGATATAAGTTGCAATGTTATACGGGGCTATATCGGTGGGCTGCGGCGCCTTGCGCAGGCTTAACAACACATCAATGGCAGCTTTATAAAGTGTTTCTTCAAGCTGTGGTTCGGTTTGGCAAACATGGGCAAAAAGATCATCGCCTAAATCTTCGAGTAGTAAGAAACCGTTTTTTGCATCTACACCTAACAGTTCAGGTGCCGACAGGTTTTGCCCGCGCAAAAACGTTAATACTTGCACAAAAGGTCTAACGTCTTCGCCCTTTTCTGGCGGCGCATTCATTAAAATAGCTTTGCGGCCATCCGATTGGGTTAGGCGTTCATAGCTACGGTTTGAAGCGTCGCCCGCAATAATGATGGACTCTGCATCTTTCCATGAGATTGCTGTTAGAAAAGAAATACGCTTGGTGTCGCGGTTAGTCATTTTGGGTGTCTTGCTTGTTGGTTATGGGGTGTAGTTTAGCGAACCATTTTGGGGACGTCCAAGAAAACTGTAGCTGTCGGACATTTTCACTAAGAATATTAATGTCGATTGATAAAGCATCAGGCGGGGTCTCTTCGCCCAGTCGGTCAGGCCATTCTACTATCGTGACGGCGTCGTCAAATGCACGGCTAAGTCCCAGCTCATAAATTTCGTCAACATCTGTTAGGCGGTAGAGGTCAGAATGTATAAATTCAGTACCGTCAATTTCATAAGATTGTACCAAGGTAAACGTTGGGGAGGGCACATCTTCGATACTGCCAGATTTTTGCATACGGTTTTGTAAAATACGCCGTGCTAAATCTGTTTTTCCCGCGCCAACTGAACCTGATAATAAAATAGTATCGCCCACAGAAAGTTGGGGCGCTAACTGTTCTGCTAGTGTTTGAGTGTCTTGTGTTGAATGAGACGTGAATGTGAATTTCAAAAAACTATTCCTGCGTTACAGGTTAAGTTTAAAAACACTCACTCGGCTGCGCAAGCTATTCCCTGATCTATATTTATAAAAGTTTGGGGCAGCGTGAATTCACACAGGCAATTGCCATTAGATAGTGGCGTGCAAACCAAACTGACGCTGATGTCTTGGGGTAGCTTAACATCTGCTTGCCACGTTGCGCGGTGTTCAAGCTCAACAACAAAGTCGCGCAGGTCGCCCCAAACAGGGGTTGGCTCGAAAATTTCCTGTAAGATACGGGTTAAGTCTATGACTGTATCTGGAATTTTATCGGTGTTTAGAAGTTTTGTAAAAGCATGATTGTAGCGCAGAATATTTCCTTTGCTATCAATCATGACCAAACCAGTCGAAGCTCCGTTTAATATCGTCATCAGTTCATTTGTCTTTGTTTGAAAGTCTTCGGACATTTGAACTATGCTGGTGACATCTTCAAAGATGAAAACAATGCCTTTTGTTAAATGTGGCCTGCCTGTCACACGTAAGGTGCGCCCGTCAGGTAAGAGCCAATCTTGTTGATAGTCATCTTTAAACGCAGCTCTTTCAATGGATTTAAATGTGTTGCGCCATGAGGCGTAGTCTTTTGGTTCTGGCAGGGTGCCAAGATCGCGTAATTGGTCTAAAAAGCTTAATAGGCTTGGTTTTTTCAACATCCATTCTACCGATAGATTTAGATGTTGAGACAAGGCGGGATTAAAAAGCGCTAACTGCCCATTGTCATCAAAAATTGCTAACCCCAGTTGCATTTGGGCAAAGGTTACAGACAGTGTTTGTACAAATTTATCTTTTACAACGGGGTTGGTTTTGGACTCTTCAAGGGCAAAGAAATAGTCGGTTTTTCCAAGTGTTTGCTTGCAGATTTTATAAGGTATGCGCCCATGGTCATCGATTAACGCTTCTTGGCCTTTGTGCAAAACATCAGGGTGGTTTCGTTTCACAAGCGTATTGCCCCATAAGGGTTTTCCTGCGCGTTCGGCCCAGGTTAAAAAAGGCGCTGATTTTAGTAAATACTTAAAGGTTGGTGGAAGGGATGTGCCTATATCGGGCGCTGCGCGCCGTATTCGTAAAAAGAGGCACATCATAAAGAGCAAGCTGAGCCCAAGAGCCGCCGTTATAATCACCCATTCGCTTTGTAAGTTGAACATTAAGAATCTCCTGCCCTAATGAAACCGCGAAAAGCTGAATCAGTTATTAAGAAATTTCATCAAATCGTTCATTAGGTCCTAGTGCATCGCGCAGGCTACGGCTGTTTTGCTCTAATAAATCACGTCTCCATACGACACTCACAATGGCACCTGTGATTTTCGCCCCATTTGGGGAAAGCCCGATTAAGCCTTGGTTTGCATTGGCAAAAGTAAGTTCTGCCCCCGTGCGTTCCAGCAATGTTTTGGAGATGAATAGACCCAGCCCCATACCTTGGTATTGAGAGCTGTTTTTGGTTGCAAATTTTGGTAATCGCCGCTTTGAAATAAAAGGTTCACCAATGCGATCTAGTAGATCATGGGGGTAGCCACGACCATCATCGGATATGCGTACTGAAATTATGTCATCGTCCCAATGCACGTCAACCCAGATTTGCGAGGTGGCAAAATCTACTGCGTTTTGTGCCAGATTACGCAGCCCGTGAATGATTTCTGGCTGTCTAAAAATGACAGGGGGTTCTTGGGTTAATTCCGACAGCAAGACGTCATTGGTGGTAAAGAGTACTTCAATGCCACGGTTTTCATGCGGTTGTACGGCTTCTTGAATAATCGCAGTTAAGGGCGCGTGTTTAAGCAAAAGATCATCTTTGCCTGTGCGGCCCATATCTTTCAAAATACGTCTCAGGCGCTCGACTTGATCTTGGATCAATTCAATATCTTCTTTTAGATCAGGCTTGTCGTTGAGATCATTTAACAATTCTGATGTAACCAGTTTAATGGTTGCAAGAGGCGTGCCCATTTCATGCGCGGCGGCTGCAACAACGCCACCAAGTGCGGTTAGCTTTTGTTCCCGTTCCATTGCCATTTGCGTGGCTGATAATGCTTGCGACATAGCAAACATTTCGGTGGTGACGCGCCGTGCATAGCTTGCCAGAAATATGATGCCGATAACCAAAGCAACCCACATGCCTGCTACGAACAAATGCGGACTTTTTAGAACCACTCCGTTTTGCAGTGTTAGCGGGATGTGAAAAATGCCCAATACGCTGATCAGACATAAAGCTGTGAAGCTGAGCAGCAGCGTAGAATAAAGCGTGAGAGCCGTTGCTGAAATTGTAACAGGTACAAGGATAAGCAGTGCAAACGGATTGTTTAGTCCCCCCGTTAAAAACAATAAGAGCACCAATTGTGCGACATCAAATGTAAGCGTCAAAAGGGCTTCGTTCTCACTGAGACGTTTGTTGCTGGGCATGACCAGCGTGGTCACGGTGTTGAACAAAATAGAGGCGGTGATTGCTAATGCGCAAGCTTGCAATGGGATTTGTAAATCCAGATAACCAACGGCCACGATAACCGCCGCAGATTGTCCGACAATTGCCAGCCAGCGCAACATTATTAATGTACGCAATCTAACCCATTCGCTGCGTGCCTCGCGGGCAAATGAATTTTGTGTGAGTTGCGACACCATAGCGTCCTTATATTTCTTGCTATTTATGTGCTCAAGATAGATGAATATATCGAACATATCCAGTTGGTGTCACGATGACAAAAAAATACTCTATTCTTGCGGCAATTTTGGTTGCTTGTGCCTTGGTTGCGGGTATTTATTTCGCATTCTTAAAGCCACATGATGATTGTGCGCCTGCGGGTGTTGTTGCAGGGGATGCAACAATTGGGGGGGCTTTCGCATTGGTGGATCATATGGGGCAAGCGGTGACGGATAAAGATGTTATTACCGATCTGACACTGATCTATTTTGGTTATACATTTTGCCCAGATGTATGCCCGCTTGATATGATGCGTAACATTGAAGCTGTGGATATTTTGAAAGCACAAGGCGTTACGGTAAAGCCTGTTTTCATCACGATTGATCCTGCACGCGACACGCCACAGGCATTGTCGGATTATGTTGATGTGATGCATCCTGATTTGCTTGCGCTTACAGGAACACAGGAACAAGTTTCAGCAGCATCTAAGGTATACCGTACGTTTTTTCAAAAAAATGGCGAAGGGGATGATTATCTGATGGATCATTCAACCCTGACATATTTGATGTCACCTGACGGATTTGTTGACTTTATTCGCCGCAGCATGTCACCTGAAGAAACTGCTGAAAAGATTGCTTGCTACGCAAAATAGTAGGTGCAAATTGACGTTATGGAAATGTCGGACTAAAATGGTGTTCGAATAATATAAGCTAGGGGAATTATGTCTGAGCAAGGTCTGTTAGATATCGGTGAAGACAAGAGTCTTTTGATCTTGGATGACGATGAACCCTTTCGCAGACGCCTTGCGCGTGCGATGGAAAAACGTGGTTTTGTGACGACTGCGCTAGATTCTATTGCGGCGGGTCGTGCTTTTT
>NVSA01000067.1 GCA_002401045.1 Paracoccaceae bacterium | reverse complement strand
CCATGCCCGACGTCCAGACGGTGTTGAACAGCGATGACCATAATTTTGGGCGCAACCACAGCTCGGCGTTATCCAGCGCATGTTCTGCCATAATCGCAACGGGCATCACAAAGCCCAGCCCGACCAGAGCGGCGCAAAACCCTGCGGCAAACAGGCTGGCACCGCGCGACAAAGGTTCGCCAACAATCGGGGCTTGGTTTTTTGATAGCTGGTAATAGCGACGTTGTTTACGGCTGGAGCGTTCAATAAGCATCAAGCCTAGCACCAGCAACAACATCACGATGGCAATTTGGGCGGCACCGCCTGCGTTTTGCGCCTCTAGCCAGATGGTAAAAATACCCGTGGTCAGGGTTTGTACGGCAAAGAATTCAACCGCACCGAAATCATTCAAGGTCTCCATCATCACAATAGACGCCCCCACAACGATTGCAGGGCGCGCCAGGGGCAGACCGATCTTAAAGAAAGCCGCCCAAGGCCCYGCCCCCAATGTGCGGGCAGTTTCRTAGGCTGAAATAGATTGTTCTTTAAACGCAGAACGCGCCATCAAATAGACGTAAGGATAGAGCGCCAGCGTAAAGACAAAGATGGCMGCSCCGCGTGTGCGCACTTGTGGGAACCAATAATCGCTGGCATGTGCCCAGCCGAARCTGTCGCGTAGCAAAGTTTGAAAAGGCCCCGCATATTCCCAGAAATCCACCAAAGCATAGGCACCAATATAGGTCGGGATCGACAGCGGTAGGAACAGCGCCCATTCTAGGATGCGCCGCCCTGGGAATTGCTTCATCACCACCAACCATGCCGCTGCRGTGCCGCAGATGATGCTGGCGATTGCCGTGGCAGACATGACGATCAAACTGTTGGACAGGTAGCGCGGTAAAGTTGTCTCTAATAGGTGCGGCCAGATGTTTTCTTTGGGAAAGAATGCCAAATAAGCGATTGTGGCGACGGGCAACAGCATCAAGATGACCACAAAYAAGGCAATCAGCGCCCAAAACCATCCTGTGGCATGCCATTTTCGTTGTTTTTGCAAAATTACACTATCGACCATTGAACCGCGCCCAAACCAAAGCTACTTTRCGCCTCAGTATAGGGCGTTGCCCTGCGATATAACAGGTAGGATTATGGATATACGCATTTTTGTCGGGGCGCATCAGACGACCTCGCACTCTATGACCCATATTTTGCAACAGAATGCAGAATTGCTAGGCCAACAGGGTATTTCTTATTGTTCGGACGCCCCGCTTGCCGTGCGCCAGATCAATGCGACGCTAAAATCTATCACTGATGGTCATGATCCGCAAAAGGCGGCACAAAGCTTGGTTCAACAATTAAGTGGTGACCAGAATTCGAAGCGCCTTTTGATCGTGAACCCTGATATCATTGGCGCGGCGACAAAGCCCTTTGATACAGAGCTGTTTTACCCACAAGTGGACAAGCTGATCCAGCAATTGCGGAATGCTTTTATTGGCTTTGATCTGAAAATTTTTGCGGCGACGAATAATCCCGCCAGCTTCATCCCCGCCAGCTATTCTAAAAGCCTAATGAGCGCGATTTTTGACCCGTTTCAAGAATATATTGATGGCGCAGATATACAAGGCTACCGCTGGTCATCCTTCATCCAGCGCATTCAACATGATGACAGAAATCATCTGACTGTTTGGCGCACGGAAGATTACAACTATATTTGGCGCGATGTTTTGCAAGCCTTCACGGGCATTGCGAACGGGCAGGATTTTATCGGCACATCCCAGCATGAAAACACTGGGCTGTCGCTGGAAGGCGCACAATTGATGCAACGCTATATCCTTGAAAACCCGCCGCGTACCAAACAAGGTTTTGATAAAACCAAAACTGTATTTTTGGAACGGTTTCCAAATTCAGCTGACGCGTTAACGGGTACAGATTGGTCTGCTGATCTGGTTCAAGAGCTAACCGATCTATATGCGGATGATTGGTATTATATTGAGCGGATGAATAATGTGACCACTATCCAGCCGCGCAATTTTGACTAGAGCCTACAGCCCCAAAGCTTCGCGGTAGAGATCAAACACGGCTTCTTCTTCAGACACTTGGGCAGGGTCTTTTTTGCGCAAAGCGACAAGTTTACGTAGGGCACCTGTGTCATAGCCCCGACCTTTCGCCTCAGCCATCACTTCTTTTTGTTGCTCGGCGATGTCTTTTTTCTCGGCGTCCAGACGCTCATAGCGTTCAATAAATGCGCGTAATTCGTCAGCGGTAACGCGGTAGCTTTGGTCAGTAATATCGTCCATGTCAGAATCCCTAATTGATCAGAGCGTCCTGACTACCCCAACTGGATGCGTCACGACAAGCCATCTTGCCCAAATAATCTATTCAGTCTAAAGCCAGCATAAGGAGACGCAGATGGACATCATGATAATTGCAGGCGTAGTGGTAACCCTGATCGGCCTAGCCGGTTTGGTATATTGTATGGTCAAAGCCTATAAGGCAAAAAAAGCAGGGCTGGTCGGCGACGATCTGACAGCGCATTTGAAAAAACTGGTCGTGGTTAATTTGCTGTCGTTCTTGTTTTCGGCCATTGGCCTGATGTTGGTTGTTTTCGGGATTATCTTAGGCGGATAAATGCGAACTTGGTTATAATGCACATTTTTGATAACTATTAAGAAGTGTGCTTATAAAAACTGGGGTTTGGTTCGTGTCTAAAATAACAGGCGTAGATGTCTTTGTTGCATTATCTAGTTCGAAAGAAGAAGTTCCAGATGCGTATGCGCCAAAAATTTCAGTTATGGGCGAACATGGTGAGCCTATAAAGTTTATCCAAGTAAACGGAATTTTGAACCTTGATTTGATAGCTGAAAAGTTAAATAGCTTCAGTAAAAAAGCCTAAATACTTTATATTATTAATGGTTATGCAGTGTTATTTATTTTAGCTACTTCGTATGAATTACAATTAATCCCCGCTCCCCTATGCCTTCATCGAGACCGAATGCACGGCGCGGCGGATCATACCCAAATTCTCAGGTTCGGAAAAGCGGTGATCTGCGCCTTTGACCAAGGTCAGGCGGATGTCATTGCCGCTGGCATGCTCCAACAGGCGCAAAGCCACCGATTGGGCCACATCGGTGTCAGCGGTACCGTGTAAGAACCGCACTGGGAATGGCAGGTTTAGCGGCGTGCGCAAAACCAATTGATCGCGCCCGTCTTCGATCAGTTTTTGGGTGATGATATAAGGCTCATCGGAATAATCATTTTCCAGCGCCAGTTGCCCGTCCGCCATCAATTGGGCTTGCTGTGCAGGGCTAAACCCGTCCCACATGCTGTCTTGGGTGAAATCAGGCGCGGCGGCAATGCCGACCATGCCAGCAATGCGATCGGTGATGCGTTTGGCCAGCAGCAGCGCGATCCAGCCGCCCATGGATGAGCCCACGATGATTTGTTTGCCTGTGGTCAGTGCCGAAATAATCTGAGCGGCATCATCGGCCCAATCGCCAATACAGCCATCAGTGAAATTCTCTGACGATGCCCCATGACCTGAATAATCAAAGCGCAAAAAGGGACGGTTATTTTTTTGCGCCCATTGTTCTAAAAATACCGCCTTAGTGCCGTCCATATCGGATTTGAACCCGCCCAAAAACACCACACCTGCCCCCGTCCCTGCGGTTTGGTGATAGGCAATTTTACGGGCTTGGCTGGTTTGGAAAAAATCTGGCATCGGGTGTCTCGTTCTAAATTTTACGCTCTCTAAAATACTAAACTAGTTTACTGGTTTAGGCGATCAAAAATCAACCACCCCACCACAAGCCCCCGCTTGACAAAATCGCCCAATCTGGCAAAACAGCCCGATACCGCAACCGGGCGTTTTGTAGGCGCCAAAATGTCGAGGAGTGCCCAAAATGGCTGACATTACCCTTACCCTACCCGATGGAAATACCCGCACATATCCCGCTGGGATCACGGGGCTAGAAGTCGCCAAAGATATTTCCACATCGCTGGGCAAAAAAGCCATTAGTTGCAGCGTTGACGGCACGCACCGTGATCTGTCACGCGCCATTGACGCCGATGCCGCCTTTGCCATTCACACCCTGCAAGACCAAGCCCAAGCGCTGGAATTGATCCGCCATGACGCCGCCCATATTATGGCGCGCGCCGTGCAAGAACTTTGGCCTGACGTAAAGGTCACCATCGGCCCTGTGATTGATAATGGCTGGTATTATGACTTTGATCGCAAAGCACCTTTTACCCCCGAAGACCTGACTACTATTGAAAAAAAGATGCGCGAGATTATCAATAAACGCGATCTGGTACGCACGGAAACTTGGGACCGTGCGCGCGCCATCAAGCATTACACCGATCTGGATGAACCCTATAAGGTTGAGCTGATTGGCATGATCCCTGAGGGCGAAGATTTGCGGATGTATTGGCATGGTGATTGGCAAGATCTGTGCCGTGGCCCGCATTTGGTGCACACAGGTCAAGTGCCTGCCGATGCGTTTAAATTGATGAGCGTTGCAGGGGCTTATTGGCGCGGAAACTCCGACAATGCCATGTTACAACGCATCTACGGCGTTGGCTTTAAGAACAAAGAAGACCTCAAGGCGCATCTACATATGCTAGAACAAGCCGCCTTACGCGATCACCGCAAATTGGGGCGCGAAATGGATTTGTTCCACATGCAAGAAGAGGCCCCAGGGCAAGTTTTCTGGCACCCGAACGGCTGGCGGATTTACACCACCTTGCAAGATTACATGCGTCGTCGCCAAACCAAAGCGGGCTATGTTGAGGTCAACACACCGCAAGTGGTTAGCCGCAAACTCTGGGAACAATCAGGCCATTGGGATAAGTACCAAGAACATATGTTCATCGTCGAAGTTGACGAAGATCATGCCCGTGAAAAAGCGATTAACGCGCTGAAACCGATGAATTGCCCGTGCCATGTTCAGGTCTATAACCAAGGTATGAAATCGTACCGCGATCTGCCGTTGCGCATGGCTGAATTCGGGTCTTGTAGCAGGTATGAACCCTCTGGTGCATTACACGGCATCATGCGGGTGCGCGGCTTTACCCAAGATGACGCGCATATTTTTTGCACCGAGGAACAGATCGAATCCGAATGTGCGACCTTTATTGATCTGTTAGCCAGCGTGTATAAAGAGTTGGGTTTTGACAGTTTTGATATCAAACTTTCAACCCGCCCTGAAAAACGTGTCGGCAGTGAAGAGAGCTGGGATTACGTTGAAACCGCTTTGGAAAATGCCATCAAGGCCACGGGTGTTGCCTATGAAATAGACCCTGGTGAGGGCGCGTTTTATGGCCCCAAACTGGACTTTAAACTGACCGACGCAATCGGGCGTGAATGGCAGTTGGGCACATTTCAGGTGGATCCAAACTTGCCAGAACGGCTGGACGCGACCTATATCGGCGAAGACGGCGCAAAGCATCGCCCGTTCATGTTGCACCGTGCCATCCTTGGATCGTTTGAACGCTTCATTGGCATGATGATTGAGAACTACGCAGGTAAATTGCCGTTTTGGCTGGCACCACGCCAAGTGGTTGTGGCCTCTATTGTGACAGACGCAAATGACTATGCCCTTGAAACGGTCGCCAAATTAAAGGCCGCAGGAATTTTGGCCGAGGCCGATATTCGCAATGAGAAAATCAACTACAAAGTCCGCGAGCATTCCTTGGGCAAAGTCCCTGTGATCTTGGCCGTAGGCATGCGCGAAGTCGGTGAAGGCACGGTTTCTGTACGCCGTTTGGGCAATAAGCGCACATCGGTTGAGGCTTTGGACGCGGTCATCGCAGGATTGCGCGTTGAAGCAACACCGCCTGACTTGCGCGACTAGCGTACGCACCGCTTACCAAATAAAAAGGAAAACCCGTGTATAACGTCCTTGTCGACAAAATGGTTCACGGGTTTTCCKAAGCGTTATCAGCGCGATGTGAAAACTACCGAAAATATAGCTAAAAGTAGGTACAGGGGATAAAATCCTTGTTCGGCAAATACGACCATATCGGTGGCGCCACCTCTTATACATCAAACCCAATAGACCTTGCCACCCGATCGCGGTGCCAAGGATATTGGACGTTGWGCGACATAATTGAGCGCTAAAAACTCAATATATCGGCATATCCGCGCCCTATTTCTGACAAACTCAGCGCCCAGCCTGTCAGGTATARGAACAGACCTACACAACGTAGGCATACCTGAGAGAGCAAACGATGACTTCTACAAACACCTCCCGTGTTCAAGGCGCATCTGAAACGAGACGCCAGAACCATTCCAGCGTGGATCAACACCACAGYCAAAACCATTCACTATATCCTAACCGCATTGATACATCCAAGTATCGTGCCAAAGATATGGCCATGATTTATGAAGGCCTAAAGACGCTTTATGGCTAATAAATCAACATCTTAGCTTTCCATCTCAAGGGGTGGGTGGCTAAGTAAATTGTCTATTTGACGCAAAGCCGCCTCATAACGGGCAAGCGGCACATTACAATTGACAGACACCCGAACCRCACGCGGTACGGGCATGTTATTCAGGGCAAATTCATCGGCTGGGCGCACCAGAATATCATGGCGTTCACAGGCACTGGTGAACGATGATGCACGCCAACCTTGGGGCAGTCGCAACCAGATAAACGGCACATCACGACGCCAAGAAATATCCCATTTACCCAATAAATTCACACTCAGTTCAACCCGTTTCCCCACGGCTTTCAGCACGTCTTGGCGAATGCGCAGGGCTGATCCGCTTTGCAAGAGTTCTTGGACAATATCAGATACCGCCCGCGAAAGACCGTAGCTGTTGATCTGAACAATGCGCGATGCCGCCGCAAATCCAGCTGGCGGACACACCAAATAACCAAATCGCAGCCCCGCCGAAATTGTTTTGGAAATTGACGACAGGTACCATGCCCGTTCAGGGCAAATACTGGTGAATGTTGGTAGTTTTGACGGCCCAATCCCCCAGCAATCATCCTCGATGATTTGAAAATCAAACTTACGGGCCAGATCAGCAATCGCGATGCGGCGCTCTAGCGGCATCTCACCGGTTGTCGGGTTTAGGACATTGGTTGAGGTAAACAACGCCTTGAACGGTTTACGTCGATAGGCGGTTTCCAAGGCATCAGGAACAATGCCAAAATCGTCGATTTCAATCCCGACCAGTTCAGCACGGTGGTTCTGCACCGCGTATCTGACACCTGGATATGTTAGCGCATCGATGGCTATCACGCCTGCCCCCTCGGACAAAATACTGGCAAGCGCTACAGAAATAGCATTCTGCCCGCCGTGGCACAAAACGATGCTCTTAGGGTCCGCGCGCAAATTGGAATATTCCATCCATTTGCAAAGCTGTTCATAGATCGCGCCGTCCCCTTTGGGCTCAGGGTATTCGACATAATCCAGCACCTTGGTTTGGGCGACTTTAATCATTGCCGCTTGCAAGGCGCGGGCTTGCCCCGTGCGCCAGCTTTTGGAGGGGTCTTTAGGATCGGCATTCACATGGCTATCAATGCGCAATACCCAATCAACCCCCGCAGGGATGCGGTCGGGCAGGCTGGTGATAACCTTGACAATCGAGGTCAGCAACACTTGTCCGCCCTTGCTAATCATTGCCCCGTCATTGGCAAAAAGATCGGCGGTTTTATACATCACACGGTTATAAATCTGGTTTTGCGTATCAAACGGCAGATCAGAGCCGACCCGCAGACGGGCATGAAAATCAACGTTGAGTGTCGCCAAGATAATCGCATCGCGTTCGGCGCGGGCTTTTTGGACACGGCGCAGGTCGAGGTCGATTTCGTTGAAAGAGGCACGTATCGTTTCGATCTCGGCCTTTATCGGGGCAAGGCGTGCCGTGTCCGCCGTGAGTTCACGTTGGGTTTCAGCCAGCTTGGCACGATGTGTTTCTAGAGTGTCTTTTTGTTTTTCAAGACCCTGCGCTTGTGATGTAAGATGTGTTTTTGCGGCAGTAATCTCTGCCATAATGTCGCTCATCTGCGATTTGCGCATCGCGCCGTGGGACTTATATTTTTTGTCGATCTGGTCAAATGCGTCAGCCGCGGCTTTGGTCGGTTTATTGGCTGTTGCCAGTTGTCCTTGCTTTTGGGTTAATGCCGCCGTTGCGAGGGTTAGGCGTTCGTTTGTCAGTTTTAGGGCGCGTTCTACATTGGCTAAAGTTTTTAGCGTTGCTTGAGCCTGAGCGTCAGCATCTTTGGAAAAATCGCTTTCAAGCTGTGGGTCATCGTATTCGTTTTGGGCAATCGCTTGCTGTGCTGATTTTGCCGCTTGGGCGACAGTTTGGGCTGCTGTGGCCGCATTTTTGGCGGCTGTGAGTGTTCTGTCAAACTGGCCTACAGCTGCTTTCGCTGCTTTGCGCTTTACTTCAGCGCGTTCAACAGCAGCTTTTATCTGGTCGCTATTTTTACGGGTGGCATCATGTTTTTTCTGCGCGGTCTCTAATTGCAGGCGTAAATCTTGACCCTTTGTGTCGCCTAAGTTTTTAGCGGCGGTTTGAACACGGCCTTTGGCCTCGGCATAGCTGGCAATAGTCTCGTTTAGGGTATGCTCAGCTGTCGTGATAGCCTGTTTCTGGGCTGAAATTTGCGTCGTTAACTTAGCATTTGTGGCGGTGAGTGCCGTCTGGGTATCAAGTGCAGATTTCAAACTGGCTTTGGCGGTTTTCCAACGGGTAACTAAGCTCTCAAGGTCTGTTGCGTTTTGGGCGTTGGCCGTCGGTATTGCTAAGGCGCGATACCAGTTTGAGCTGGGCGGCATGATGCTTTGCACCATAAGCCCTATGATCGGCAAACAGGTAACGACTGCCGTTGTTATTGTCGCGGTAACGATAAACCGAAAAATACGCCTACTCACAAAATGCCCCCTAGAGCCTATTTTACTTTTAAATATATGGCTACTCTTATTGAAAAATGTCTAACCAGCTTTGATTTTAAGGTCAACGAAACTTCTGTCTTATTTGCACGCAAGCCAAAGCAGGATGCTAAGACAGGTTATCCTGTCGTAAAATTGAACATGCCTTGGTATAGTTGATTAAGAAATAGACAAAATTGCAAAAACATGCGGGTAATTAAGCTGTCCGTATGTTCCTTTTTATTCTGATCGTAGATAGCTGAGATATGACACAGACGCGTTTGAAAATTGTTGTAATTGACGAAGATAAGGCGCGTGCCTTTGAAATCGTTGATGCGCTTTGCGAAGAGGGTGATGTTGATATCACCGTTCTGGGCGATTTTACGGGGCTGGCGCGAAAATTGCCTGAGCTGAAACCAGATTTAATTTTGGTCGATTTCCAATCGCCTAATCGAGATCGTTTTGAGCAAATTCTTGCAGCCCTTGCCCCTGCGGAACAGCCCGTTGCGATGTTTGTGGAAAAATCTGATCCGCAGTTGATGAAATCAGCGATTGAGGCAGGGGTTAGCGCCTATGTTGTCGATGGTTTGCGCATGGATCGGATTAAACCGATTTTAGAAATGGCTACGGCGCGGTTCCACGGGAATGCAAAATTGCGTGCGGAATTAGATGCGGCGAAGACTGCGTTGGAAGACCGTAAGGTTATGGATCGTGCCAAAGGCGTGTTGATGAAAGCGCGCGGGGTCAGCGAAGAAGAAGCATACACTATTTTACGCAAAGCGGCGATGGATCAAGGGGTGCGGATCGCGCAAGTGGCTGCGAATTTGGTCTTGGCAGCGGGATTGTTATCATGATGCGAACGGTCACAGTCGGTTTTGTGGCGCTGACCGATGCAGCTCCTTTAATTGTTGCCAAAGAGTTGGGCTTTGCCGAAGAAGAAGGGCTCGATTTACATCTAAGCCGTGAAAACAGTTGGTCGGCTATTCGGGACAAACTTAGTTTTGGTCTGATCGATGCGGCGCATATGTTGTCGCCAATGGCGATTGCGATGTCTTTGGGCTTGGGGACTGCAAAATCTCCGACCCATGCGGTGATGGTTTTATCGCAAAACGGCAATAGTTTTTTGGCAGGGCAAGAACTGCATAAAGAATTGACCGCGCTGGGTGCGAAACCGTTTGATGCCGCCAGTCTTGGCGCGGCACTGATCGCACGGGCGCAGACGCGACCTGTTAAAATCGCAGTGCCGTTTATGACGTCGATGCATGTCGCGTTGTTGCAGTTTCTGGTGCAAAGCTGTGGCGGTGATCCGCGACAGTGTTTGGACTTTGTGGTTTCACCGCCGCATATGGTTGACCGGGTGCTACTGGCGCTGAAGACACGACCGGATGTATTGGAATGGAATTGATGGAAAAGACCGTACGCGTAGAGCTGGGTGAGCGTTCTTATGACGTGGTTATCGGCCCTGGGCTG
>NVSA01000066.1:7545-10421 GCA_002401045.1 Paracoccaceae bacterium | reverse complement strand
CCGCCGCAATCAACGCTTTGGACGGGACACAGCCGTAATTCAAACAATCACCGCCCATTTTACCGCCCTCAAGCAACACAACCTGCGCGCCCATTTGCACCGCACCCGCCGCCACGGACAAGCCACCAGAGCCGCCCCCGATGACACATAAATCTGTTTTAATATGCTTGGTCATTTCACGACCCCCTGACTTTTTTAATCACAATCGGCAACACTGCCAGCACCGCCAGCCCCAATAAGGGGCCTAGGATATGCCATTCAAATATAACGCCAAAATCAGGTGCCTCACCGCGATCAATCACCTCTGACACCCCTGCACCGATCCATGTGAAAATAATCRTCCCCGGGATCACGCCAACAAAAGTTGTCCAGATAAACCGCCGCAGATTAACCCCGACCAGCGCGGGCACCAAATTAGCCACAAAAAACGGCACCGCAGGCACAAGGCGCAGAATCAGCAAATAGCTGACCTCATTTTCCCGCAGCCCATCCTTGATCTTTTTCACCATTCCTTGGGACGCATCCATCTTGGCCGATAACGCCTCACCAAACCCCAGACGCACAGCCATAAAAATYGCCGTYGCCCCAAYYGTGGCCGCCACAACATTRTACAAAGCACCTGGAAACAGCCCGAATAGAAACGCCCCTGTCAGCGATGCAATCGCCGCACCKGGCAATGACAGCGCAACAATAACAACATARAGTGCAATAAATACAACCGACGCCAGCACRTAATTACTGTCACGCCATGCAATCARCGCCTCACGGTTTTGCACAAGTTGCTCAAAGCTCAGATATTCGCGCAAGAATATAAAGCCCAGAACAGCCAGCACCATGATTCCYGCAAAAGGCAACATTCGTTTAGCCGAAAACCTAGCCCCCGCCTTGTCTTTACCTATACTCATTGCCACGTCCCCATCCTTTCACCTGTTTTGCGCTATTCCCCCCACGCAAACCAGCCCCCTCACAAGGCAGTGATCAACTTTACCTAAATTGTGTGCCAAAGCGGTGTTTTTCCGTGCGTCTGTAACAAAACACCCCCCATCAGGGTGAATAAACCTGAAATCTTGCAACATTTCATGCAATCAGCGAATTGACTTCACCCGCGTTCAGTCCTAAACAGCCATTTCCAAATAGACGGGTTCGAATCTTTTACCGATTAGACCCACACTACCCGATCAGGAGATCGTCAATGAAACGTACTTTCCAGCCAAGTAACCTTGTTCGCAAACGCCGTCACGGCTTTCGTTCACGTATGGCAACCAAAAATGGCCGCAAAATCTTGAATCGCCGTCGCGCACAAGGCCGTAAAGAGCTTTCTGCATAAGATTTTCCCGTAAGGGGCTAGATTATGAAACCGCCGAAGGCGACACAAGGTAGTCAAAGCGACGCCAGTGCACCGCTTCTGGCGGTTTCTGCTTGTCTGCTGGTTATTAAAGAACGAAGTGACTTTTTGGCCTGCAATCGCGGGCCTTATCGTTCCGTCAAAGGATTCGTGCTGCAAGCCCGCAACCGCCACGACGATAGCGATACCATGCGCATTGGCTTTACCTGCTCCAAGAAAGTCGGCAACGCGGTTGCGCGCAACCGTGCCAAACGCCGCTTACGCGAAATCGCCCGCCTGACATTACCATCCATGGGACACGCTGGTTGGGATTACGTCTTGATCGGTAAACGCGAAGTTACCGCAACGCGTGATTTCCAAACCTTGCTGAAAGATTTAAAATATGCGCTGAAAAAGGTGCATGAATGACCCCGCTTGCCCATATCTGTGCCCTGCCCGTTCGCGCCTACCGCTTGATCTTTTCCCCATGGGTCGGTCACAATTGTCGCTATCAGCCCACTTGTTCGGCCTATTCACTAGACGCCTTGGAAAAACACGGCGGAATCAAAGGCAGCTATTTAACCCTACGCCGCATCGCGCGGTGCCACCCATGGGCAAGCATGGGATATGATCCTGTGCCAGATAAACGAGATGAACAAGACTAAATCTGAAAAGCCTTAACTAGCCAAGCCGATTTGCACGTTGTATAGGGCGCATATGCTTGATGAAAACACAAATATTCACGCCCTATTTGCAGGTGCGCCGTCCACGACCGAGTTCAAAAAACTTCGCAAACGCATTGTGCGTCAAACCCGCGAGGCCATCGAAGAATTCGGCATGATTGAACGCGGCACAAAATGGCTGGTTTGCCTATCAGGGGGCAAAGACAGCTACACGCTTTTGGCTGTACTGCATGAACTGCAATGGCGCGGGCTTTTACCCGTTGAATTACTGGCTTGTAATCTCGATCAAGGTCAGCCCAATTTTCCAGCAACAGTCCTGCCAGAGTTTCTAGAAAAAATGGGGGTTGAACACCGTATTGAATATGAAGACACCTATTCAATCGTCAAAGAAAAAACCCCCGCAGGCCGTACATATTGTGCCATGTGTTCACGGCTAAGACGCGGAAAYCTATACCGKATTGCCCGCGAAGAAGGCTGTTCMGCTGTCGTATTGGGSCATCACCGTGATGATATGCTCGAGACGTTTTTTATGAACTTGTTTCACGGCGGTCGCATGGCCACCATGCCGCCCAAGCTGGTCAATGATGAGGGCGATTTATTCGTCTACCGACCGCTTGCCTTCGTTGCGGAAAAAGATTGCGAAAAATTTGCGAAATCCATGAACTACCCGATTATTCCSTGCGATYTATGCGGATCACAAGACGGGCTACAACGCCAGCAAGTCAAACAATTGCTCGACGGCTGGGAAGCAAACAGCCCAGGKCGCAGACAGGTGATTTTCCGCAGCCTCATGAACGCGCGGCCCAGCCATTTACTAGATCAAAGCCTGTTCGATTTCGCAGGCCTGACCCGCCCAAACCCAAAAGACG
>NVSA01000066.1:0-7540 GCA_002401045.1 Paracoccaceae bacterium | reverse complement strand
GANNNNTAACAGCTTGACCTTTTGCCGCCTTTTCTATTGAACCGACCAGACTCTTTCTTACCGTATCAGGACGCATAAGATGCCAGACGACAACRACAAAAACCTAATCCTAGCCACTGCGCTTTCCTTCCTTGTGATCATGGGCTGGTTCTTGATYTTCCCACCAGAAGATCAACCCGTAGAACCAGAAACGGCGACAATCGCGCCAGCAACCAGCGGCGTTGCAACTGCGCCCATGGCAGTCCCAGGGGCGACCACAGYAGCCGTGCCTACATTGGCAACGACGGGGGCGGAAAGCCGCGATAATGCTTTATCACAAACCCAGCGTATCACGATCAAAACAGCCCGTCTTTCAGGGTCTTTATCCCTTAAAGGTGCGCGCATCGATGATCTGCAGCTAACCGATTATAATGTACGCCTGAACGACCCTTCTGAAAAAGTAACGCTTTTATCCCCTGCGGGCGGACCCAAAGCCTATTACGCAATTCACGGCTGGTCACCAGCGGCTGGCTTAACCAGCGATGACGTTCCAAWCGCCGCAACAGACTGGCGCATTGAAGCGGGCACAACACTGACGGAAACATCCCCCATTACATTGGTATGGGACAACGGCAACGGCCTGACGTTCCGCCGTGAAATTTCAGTTGATGACAAGTATCTATTCACCATCAAACAAACCGTTGAGAATAAAACAGGTGCCGATATCAGCCTTGCACCTTACGGTATTGTCGCGCGTCGCGGCGAACCTGAAACCGTTGATTTCTATATCTTGCACGAAGGCGTTGTGCGCGCCAGCGATGGTAAAATTCAAGAAATTGACTACGATGATATGATTGATCAAACGATTGATCCGCGTGAAAACGCGGCAATTGATAGCATTGCGGTCKCAAAAAACGGTTGGATTGGTTTTACTGATAAATACTGGATGACAACATTGATCCCAGCATCAGGTCAAAGCTTTAACTCTGTATCTAAATACACTGCCGCAAACGACACCTACCAAACTGATATGCGCCTACCGACCATGGTAATCGCGGCAGGAACCACAGGCGAGATGACCACATCGCTTTTTGCAGGTGCCAAAGAATATGAAGTTATCAAAGGCTATGAAGAAACGATTGATGCTCAAGAATTCATCAACTCAATTGACTGGGGCATGTTCTTTTTCCTCACCAAACCGATCTTCAAAATCCTACACTTCTTGAACGACCTTATCGGCAACATGGGCTGGGCAATCATTGGCCTGACATTGTTGATCAAAGCGATCCTTTTCCCACTGGCATATAAATCCTACGTCTCTATGGCGCGRATGAAAGAATTGCAGCCAGAGATGGAAAAAATCAAGAAAAGTGCTGGCGAAGATAAGCAGAAGCTTCAAAAAGATATGATGAAGCTTTACCGTGAGAAAAAGGTAAATCCTGCCTCTGGTTGTTTGCCTATTTTGCTACAAATCCCGATTTTCTTCTCGCTCTACAAAGTGATCTTTGTAACCATTGAGATGTATCACACGCCGTTCATCGGCTGGATCCAAGATTTATCAGCACCTGATCCCACATCCTTGTTGAACTTGTTTGGCCTGTTGCCATTCGACGCCCCTGCCCCTGAATCCTTTCTTGCGATCCTAAGCATTGGTGTGTTCCCTGTCCTGATGGGCATCACCATGTGGTTGCAACAAAAACTGAACCCAGCCCCCACGGATAAAACCCAGCAACAAATCTTTGCATGGATGCCTTGGGTGTTTATGTTCATGTTGGGTCGTTTCGCATCAGGTCTTGTCTTGTACTGGGTTGCCAACAACACCATTACCTTCATCCAACAATACACCATCATGCGGACCCAAGGGATCAAACCCGATGTTTTGGGCAACGTCCTTGGCCGCTTTAAAAAGAAAAAATCTAGCAGCTAATGGCACAGGTCACTGATCTCTGGCGGCATCCGATCAAAGGTGTCGGGTGCGAACGGCTAGAGACAGTGTCACTGGCAACCGCGCAGTGTATGCCAATGGATCGGCACTGGGCGATTGCCCATGCAGATGCCAAGCTAGATTATGAGACCCCAGAATGGGCGCGGTGCATAAATTTTGCACGCGGCGCGCGTGGGGCAAAACTGATGGCTGTGGGCGCAAAGTTTGATGCGGCCACACGGATGGTTCATTTGACCCATCCTGATTTAGAAGACCTATGCGTCAATCCAGACGATCCCGCCGATGCAAGCTTATTGGTGGACTGGGTGACCCGTATCAGTGACCCGCGCAGATCCTTGCCTGCGCAGGTCTACAAAGCGCCTAATCGCGGCATGACCGACAGCGGCACAGCTAGCCTGTCGATCCATACCCGCGCATCTATGGATGCATTGGCAAGCGCATGTGGTGCCAGCCTAGACCAGCGCCGTTTTCGCGGTAATATCTGGCTGGACGGTGCGCATGCTTGGGAAGAATTTGACTGGATCGGCAAACGCCTACGTGTAGGCACTGCCGAATTTGAAATAACAAAACCCGTTGAACGCTGTGTGGCCACCATGGTCAATCCAGACACAGGGATCACGGATCGTGAAACGCTAAAAGCCCTGAAAGACACTTGGGGCCACCAAGATTTTGGCGTTTTTGCAATCGTCACCAAAGCAGGTGATATATCGCTCGGCGATGAATATGAGGTATTATAATGGAACTATCGTTCAAAATTGCAGACGCACCTGACAAAGCGACATCAGAGCGGGGGCGCATCATGTTTGCAGGCGAAACCGACTTTTTAAAAGGTGTGGTCGACATGTCTGGCATGCCGCCGTCTGACCGCATTGAGGTCTGTTTTGCAGGGCGCTCAAACGTCGGTAAATCCAGCTTGATCAACGCACTGACAGGACGCAAATCCCTAGCGCGGACATCAAACACCCCTGGGCGCACCCAAGAGATCAACTTTTTCACACTGGGTGAAGAACGCTATCTGGTCGATGTTCCAGGCTACGGCTTTGCCAATGCGCCCAAACCGATCGTTGAAAAATGGCAACGTTTGCTAAAGGCCTATCTGTCAGGCCGCCAATCTTTGCGCCGCGTATTTTTGCTGATTGACGCCCGTCACGGTGCCAAAGCGGTCGACGAAGAGATCATGGATTTGTTAGGCCGCTCGGCGGTTACATTCCAAATTATTATGACCAAATGCGACAAGCCTAAACAGGCTGAGCTAGACATCGCCCTTGCCCGCACTATTGAAATAATCAAAAAATACCCTGCCGCCTATCCAGAGATCATCCAGACCTCATCGGAAAAAGGCGACGGTATCGCGACGCTGCGCGCAGTCATTGCAACAATGATTTAGCGATTACGGCAAGGCTCTTGCATGAGCGCCACACGGCACGCTAAGCAAGATCAAACAAGATAGGGACGCAGGATATGGAGAAGTCCAAAGCGATGGAACGCGATCAACTAGCGACAGCACATTTACTCAGCGAAGCTTTGCCCAATATGCAACGCCATGACGGGGCGATTGTGGTGATCAAGCTGGGCGGTCATGCCATGAGCAGCGCCAAAGCCATGAACAGTTTTGCCCGTGATATCGTTATGTTGCGTCAATGCGGTATGAACCCTGTGATCGTTCACGGTGGCGGCCCGATGATCAATGCCATGTTGGAAAAGCTCGACATTAAAACCGAATTTGTTGGCGGAAAACGGGTCAGCACGCCTGAAACCGTTGAAGTGGTTGAGATGGTTCTATCTGGCAAAGTGAACAAGAATATCGTACAAGCCATCAGCGGTCAGGGCGGCAAGGCAGTCGGTCTGTCTGGCAAAGATGGCGGTCTGATTATGTGCAAAAAAGCCGAGGGTGATTTGGGTATGGTCGGCGAACCTGTTGGGGTGAACCCCGATGTTATTCGCGCCCTAACAGACAATGGATTTATCCCCGTGATCGCCCCGATTGGCACCAACCACGCAGGCGAGACCTTCAACATTAACGGCGATACAGCCGCAGGTGCGATTGCCGCAGGGCTACAAGCCAACCGCTTGTTGCTACTCACCGATGTTGAAGGCGTCAAAGACGGCGACGGCGATGTTCTGACTAATTTGAGCGCCGAACAGGTCATTAAGCTGACCCAAGATGGTGTGATCGCTGGCGGTATGATCCCAAAGACACAAACAGCGCTGGACGCGATTAAAAACGGCGTTCGCGCAGTTGTGATTATGGATGGTCGCGCGCCTCATGCATGTTTGTTGGAACTCTTCACAGATTACGGCGCAGGCAGTATGATTCGCGCCTAAGCGCAAAGGATACGCCATGAACGACGCCCCCGAATTACGCCTTGCAGTTTTTGTGGGTCTGTTTGTGTTGTTTGCCATTCTAGAACAGCTTTTGCCACGCAAAACCCGCACCGCACCGCTACCACGTCGTTGGCTTACCAATTGGGCGCTGGTTATCATCGACTCATTGGCGTTGCGTGTTCTGACGCTCGCAATCCCGTTTATGGCGGTCGGTGCCGCTGTGGATGCGGATACCAACGGCTGGGGGCTGTTTAATGCCGTAAGCCTACCTTTTTGGGTCGAATTCATCCTTGCTGTGCTGATCTTGGATTTGGCGATTTGGGCGCAACATGTCATCACCCATAAAATTCCGCTTTTGTGGCGCCTTCACCGCGTTCACCACGCCGATACGGATATCGACGTCACCACCGCCCTACGGTTTCATCCCGTTGAAATCCTGTTCTCAATGATCCTGAAAATCGGGCTGGTTTACGCATTGGGGCCTGCCTATAGCGCCGTGATTGCCTTTGAAATATTACTAAACGGATCGGCGATGTTCAACCATGCCAATATCAAACTACCGCTCAAATTTGATCGTATTTTGCGCCTCGTTCTCGTCACGCCCGATATGCACCGTGTGCATCATTCAATTCAGCGCGCTGAGCATGACAGCAACTATGGTTTTGCGCTGGCAATTTGGGATCGGATGTTTGGAACTTATATCGCCCAACCGAGTAAGGGTCATGATGACATGACCATTGGGCTAGAATGGCAAGATGCGCGCCCAACAAAGTTGGGGTGGTCACTGTCCTTACCATTTTTCAAAAAATGAAGCGTTTGATCCTGACACGTCATGCAAAAGCGGGCTGGCCTGATTTGGATCAGCCCGACCATGACCGTCCTTTAAGTACCAGTGGACAAGAAAGCACCACGAAGATCGGGCATTGGATTGCCTCAAATGGTCTGGGGTATGGCGAGACTATCAGCTCATCCGCGCAACGCTGTGTCGAGACATGGCACGGGATTGAGGCCGTTGTTCAATCAGGTCTGACCCCGCGATTTGAGCGTAAACTCTACCTTGCTCCCATCAGTTTGATGTTAGAGGTTTTGAAGTCTGCAACAGATGATACGGTTTTGATGCTGGGGCATAATCCAGGTATTGCAGGGTTTGCCCAAGAACTGCTGGTAGAGCCTCCCAAGGGTTATAACTTTTGGGATTACCCGCCAGCGGCGACATCGGTGATCGATTTTGAGATCGACGCATGGTCAGAGTTAAGCCTGCGCAGTGGATCGCTATWCAGCTTTGTTATTCCACGTGAGCTTGGCTAGRCTTGGGTTAATTCRCGYTTCAAACGCTTGAGCATAGTGCGCACAATCAYCTTATGGGCAATCCCCACAGGCARCATATAAACCCGTCCAAAAGYATTATGCGTTTTCACCGAAGACGTCATTGTCAGCACATCATCACGGGTCGAGATGCAGRTCATAACRTCCAAATGTTTGTCGCGCACAGTCAKCGTCAGAACGTCTTGGGATATATATTCCACAAGGAAAAAATCCAAATTATCCCCCGCCKTTAACGCGCTTGGYRYATCSGYMGTAAACCCGCCAATMYGYTTCACCCCGAACCAGCCWGAGATCACGTCRCGGATGTAGAATGCCAGCTTCAAAATCGGCATCGGATGTGCCATCAGGGTGCGCCACGCTTCTAACGGCGTGATCRATTTRGGTAATTTAATCGACTGGCGGTCAAAATAATCCAGATCAGGCACCGCGCCAAGAATTTGAATATTCGTGTCGGGGAGTGCGGAAAAAGGGGGCATTAGAATACCTTTCAAATATGCTGTTTTTCAGCGTTATTTGCCCAGCGTTTTGCCAACCATTCAAGTTCACAATAAAAATTAGGGTTTTTAGCCTGCCTGCGAATTTCCATCACAAACGGTTTACATTCCAACCAATCTTTTACCAACGTAGTTCGACACCAATCTTTATACGACTTTTCATCTATCGTTTTTTGCTTAATCCCAATGGCAACCAATTCATAGCGATTTAAGATTGATCTAATTTGTGCATTGGGTTCTGCACGTTCTTTGGGCGTTTTGGCATATGCAACAAGATCGCCCTCGTCGCGCAGGTTAACAAAGTTATTACGCAGTTCCAAAAACTCAGGATCGGTCTGTTCTGATAGGACCAAATCAAGTGTTGCTCGTCTTTTGGCCACAGCTTGCGTCCACCTAATTGTTAACACAATGCCAACGGCAGATACAATTAAGGCCCCTGTTTGAATCCAGAGGCCTATTTGTTCGGCTGGTATGGTCATCAGTGTTGGCACGTAAGCTTTCCACCGCCATAACCCTCTAAGGATAAACTCATGGCTATACTCCTTTCATCCTCTAACTTATCTTAAATCTAAGCTTTCTCGGCATAATATGCAACACGATCACGTAAAATGTTATCTTTTGCCCTCAATCTGAATACACATCCCTATGATAGAGTGGTTACCAAATCCCTAATGCCCCAGAATCTGGCTTAGGAAGAGCTGTGTGCGTTCTGATTGTGGATTATCAAAGAACGCTTCGGGCTCGTTTTCTTCCACGATCTGTCCTGCATCCATAAAGATCACGCGGTTGGCCACTTCGCGGGCAAAGCCCATCTCATGGGTCACAACGAGCATCGTCATGCCTTCTTGCGCCAACTCGATCATAGTATCCAGCACCTCTTTGATCATCTCAGGGTCGAGGGCGGATGTGGGTTCATCAAACAGCATGATGCGCGGTTGCATACACAAAGACCGTGCAATCGCCACGCGCTGTTGCTGCCCGCCTGATAGCTGACCTGGATATTTCAGCGCTTGGTCTGGGATTTTCACTTTTTCCAAGAAATGCATCGCGGTCTCAACAGCTTGTTTCTTTGGAATTTTGCGCACCCAAATCGGTGCCAACGTACAGTTTTCCAAAATCGTCAAATGCGGAAACAAGTTGAAGTGTTGGAAACACATCCCCACCTCAGACCTGATAGCATCGATGTTTTTTAGATCAGATGACAGATGGGTGCCGTCCACTGTAATCTTACCCTCTTGGTGTTCTTCAAGCGCGTTAATACAGCGGATTAGTGTCGATTTACCTGACCCAGAAGGCCCACAAATCACAATACGCTCGCCTTCATAAACCGTCAGGTTAATGTCTTTGAGCACATGAAAAGTACCATACCACTTGTTCATATTTTCAATTTTAATGGCAACTTTGTTTGAAACATCCAAGTGTTTTTTAGCTTTAGCCATGGGCATAACTCCTTAGTGGCTTGTCTGAAGCT
>NVSA01000065.1 GCA_002401045.1 Paracoccaceae bacterium | reverse complement strand
GCGGTAAAGCTGCTATAGATAACAACACACTAAGCACGAGTCACCGACTTCAGGCTGAACCTTTGTGTTTTTAATGGGGATGTTTTCTATCTTATAGTAGTCAATACAGTTTTATAACAAGTTAGGGTTTGTATTAAAATTTCTGGCTTACTCTTAGGTAAAAAAATTGCCCTTTTAGTTCATGGCTTCGTGTATCCAGGTTGTCATTAAACCCTGAGGCTACCCGTGGTGGAGGGGTATCAAAGACGTTGTCGATGCCTGCGAGTAATTGAAGTYCTTTGCCATCGTTAAAGGTGTAACCCAGTTGTAAGTCATGGATTGTCCACGAGTTGATGCGTCTTTTTCTGTAAGTGTTGTCAGGCACGGTTTCTTCCAGGGAGCTGATGTAGTGAATTGTGTAGGCTCCTTGCCAGGATGGTGTGTGCCAAATCAGGCCAATATTCGCTTTCCATTTCGGAATGGCGCCTAATCCATCGCTGCCTTCATCAATAAAGATGCCTGCAATATCCTGTTGGGGGTGAAGCTTATTCTCCTGGATGATATAAGAGTGGATGTGCGATGCGTTTAGTGTGAGTGTGTAATGGCCGAAGTTTTTTTCAGTGAATTGGTAGCGGCTATGAATATCCAGTCCTTTGACTTTCCGTTTGCCGTTATTTAGGGTTTTGGCAATAATCTTTTGAATTTCACCGTTGTTGTCTCGAATAACAAGGTCTGAGTAGGTGTTGGTTTGCGCATTAAGCTCAACGATATTTTGAATGTTGGCATTGATCACGTCTGTCTGTGTGATTTTGAAGATATCGACGGAGAGAGTAAAGTTGGGTAAAAATGTTGGAAACCAAACAACACCTAATGTGTTGTTGACTGAGTGCTCAGGTTGTAGTTTTTCGTTTCCTTCAAAGTGAACCAGGTATTGAAGGCGATCTGGGTCAGATTGCTGGCTGCAACCGGGCAATGTTCCAACGTTGGCTGCAATTGAGCAGGGGTCAAACAAGCTGTCATGGCTTTCACCGGACACAGTATATAACTCACTTAACGAGGGGGCACGAAAACCTTTGGACCAAGTTGATCTTAATAGTAGTGATTCCGATGGTTTTACTATCGCGCCGATTTTGGGATTGGTTGTTTGGCCAAAATCGCTGTAGTGTGAATGGCGTGCGGATAACTCAATGGTTAAATTGTTAATAAAGTCTTGGCCTTGTATCAGTGGCAAGCTGGTTTCCATGTAGGTTTCTATGACTGAGCGCGAGCCTTGGGTGCTACCATAATTTGCTCCGCCTAGCGTTGGATTAAGCTCTGGTATTCGGTCTGGCACTATTTTTGTGGCTTCTTGCCTGTACTCAAGGCCGGCGGCAAAATCAAGTTGACCCGCAGGCAGTGTGAATAGTGGGCCTGTGGTGTTTAAGGACCAGGTACTTAATTTACTAAAACCATTTAATTTACTTTGGCTGGAAATAAAGTTGAGTTGATCCTTGCTGATACTGCCGGGAGCGCCAAATAGATTGAGTGCTACACAGGGTGCTACACATTGGGCTGCTGGGCCTAAGGCAGCCTCCAGGTTTTTGGCATCAACTAAGTTGGTGAGAATTTCTTCTGAGGTGGAGTGGCTCCAAGAGTAGGATACATCCCACGACCAGTTATTATTGACACCTTTAAAACCACCGGTAAAACGTTTTGTGGTGGATTTATTGAGTTGAATTCTGGCTGGCATTTCTACTAATCGGCGCCGAATATCGGTGATATCGATGTCAAAGGGGTTATAAATATTATCCGCAGAGATGGTAATTCTTGGGCTGGTCAGGCTGGTAAAAAGAGGAATCGGTGAAAACTGTGTTTGAGCGGAAATGGTATCGAAACTGCTTTCTAAAAAAATTTCACTTTGGTTTGAGAGTTCTGCTTGTAAGTGGCTATACAGGCTACTGTGTTTATGGGGGACAAAGGCTGTTGTTGATTGGGAAAAATTATATAAATCCTCATTGGTGGCGTCACGGAAGTTACTCGGGTTATCGGGGTTCAAATATTGACCAGTAGCATCTTGGCCCAAGACGACGACTCTATCGGTATGTTGTGGCAGGGTGATTCTCGCCGCTGGGGTTGCAGAGGAGCGTTTGTCAGCCCCTCCCCAGCTTCGACCATCCGCATTGGCAGAGCGGGTGCGGTCGCGGCTGAGAATGGCATTTTGTTTATAGTGTGTGAGTGCGACAAGGGCGCTGAYCTTTTCGAAGGTATGGCCCCACAGTAGGTGGCTGCTTGATGTTTCCATATCAGCTCGACTGCTTTGTCCGTAAAACGTCTCTAGTGATAATCCGTCATAGTGGTCTTTCATCACAATATTAACCACGCCGGCAATGGCATCGGCACCGTAGATGGAGGATGCACCATCTTTGAGTATTTCTATACGTTCGATGGCTGTGGGAGCGATAGAGTTGAGGTCCGTTGTGTCGCCTTGGAGCCCGTCTGGGGCAATTCTACGCCCATTGACTAATACCAGTGTGTTGTTGGCGGGTAAACCTCTTAAGGTGACGGTTGCGGTTCCATTCCCGCCATTGGTAACGGCTGTGCTGGTAGCGTTTCCCGAAACAGCCGGTAGGAAGTTTAGTTTTTCCCCTATTGTTGTAGCGCCACGTAAAGCCAGTTCGGGTTGGTTTACTATATCAACAGGCGTCGATCCCAGTTTGGGAGGGCGAGTCAAACGTGAGCCGGTAATTGGGTGACCATAGATATAGATTTGTTCGAGATTCGGGGGGAGGGGTGTTTTGGTATTNTATTWYANKWGWTGKWWGGGGGTGTGTTTTTTGTGATGACGATAAAACTATTATTGATAATAGAAAAAGAAAGATTGGTATTGAGTAGTATTTTGTTGACCGCTTGTTCAGTTGTGGTTGTTTTGTAAAAATCTTTTGTCATTTTATTGTCGGTAATGGGTGAATAAAAAACGATGGGAAGTTGCGATTGTTGGCTCAGCGTAATCAAGGCATTCGATAATCGTTGTGCTGGAATAGAAAATGTAATGGTTTTGTTGCTATCGGTGCTGGCGAAGGTAAAAAGAGGATGAATGATCAGAACTGATATAAGAAAATAGGAGTGAAAAAGTAGTTGTATATTTTTCAGTGCTGATGACATAATTATTTTTTTAGATTATAAGTCAGCTATCGTTGTGCCAGTGTGGCATCTACATTTGTATAATAAATTTTCTTCGGTATCGAGACTGTAAGAGTATTTTCGGTATTTTTCACATAAATTGGAAGACGCTATAAGCAAGAAGCAGAAAAATCTCATTGTAATTCACGGGGTAGGCAAGGGCACACTACGCGCAGCCGTTCGAAAAATATTGGATGACTATCCGCACATCACCTATTGTGATGCCTCATATTCCACTTACGGTTACGGTGCCACGGAGGTGATATTTGAATAAGTCTGATCAAGCTATTTCCTCTTGGGAATGAAGGTGACCTTCTCCCTTTCCCAAGGATTCAATACGATTGGAATGAGATGCACCTTATATTTTAATACTGAGTGAGCAAGTATGCGCGATCGTATCACCAGTGAGACCCTAAACTACTTCTATCAGGTAAATGGCGGTTTTGGGTGCTCAGCTTGAAGAATTCCTGCTAGAAAAATGATAATTCCCTAACTTTGTATTAAKWCYGGGGCTGACCGGAATTGACAGTAAGCTAATTGATATGCTTGCATGCCGAGATTTGGGAGCAATCTTGTAAATAAACTCTCATTGCTTTAATTGGCAACACCAACTATGCGATGGCTGCATAACTCTAGGAGTTAGCAACATCTGCTTCATGGGTCAGTTTTCTTAACACTGGCTCTATTGAAGTATCGGTAAGTTAAGATAGTGATCTGTGATATCTCTAAGCAGGCATGAAATACTAGAGAATAAGCCTTGAGTAGGGCGATTGCATCCGGCTCTTGGTCGAAAATTAATTGTGATCAAAGCATGTAGACGGTATCTCGATACCTTATCTGGACGAGGGTTCGACTCCCTCCAGCTCCACGGATATGATTCCTAATGTGCTATTATGTAGCATGTTAGGAATTTTTTATGCATTGCATGTGCCGCATTTGTCCCGATAAAATTGCTGATTTAAGGTATCAATGGTGCTTGTACATGGCATATAGTTTTGGGACTGAGTAAAACTATGAATCTAAATCTTTCGTAAATTAATGCGACAGAACCAAGTCCAGAGGCATTAGAAAAAGCCCTCGAGATAATTATGATACGATTCCTAAACATGAGTTGGCGACGAAGTTTTGATCACTGGATCAGGACAATAATATCACTTACTTCACTTTCTCCCTGAATTGTCAACTCGTACAACCCAGGCGCCAGATGACCTAGATCCATTTGATGCGTATTCTCACCGGTATTAAATGTTTCAGACTTGTTATAGACGCATTGGCCAATACTGTTGAACAATTTTATATTGACCTTATCCATGACCACTACTTTAGCATACAATACAAAGCTGCCGGAACTAGGATTTGGGTATATCATATATTTGCCTGAACTGTTTTGCTCTTTTGACGTTTTCAACACCTCTTCCCAAGCTGTCACACTGCAGCCATTTGCATCGGTAATTGTAACTGAATAAATGCCACCAGTGAGACCAGTAGCAGTTTGTGTGGTCTGTGCGAAACTATCGTTCCAATTATATGAATATGGGGTTGTTCCTCCTGATGCAACTGCCGATGCAGAACCGTTCGAACAGGTATCGCACGATGGAACAACAGCGGATAGGCTAATCGCCAATGATGAATCAGATTCAGAAATGGAACTAGACGCGCTGCAACTATCTCCAATGGCGTCCACTATCACAACTTCGTAACTACCTGGGCAGAGATTAACAGCCACACTGTCAGTTTGTGCTGATGGATCATTCCAATAATAGGTATACGGCATAATGCCACCGCTTATTGTAATTTTAATTTGGCCATCACAACTGTCTTTACAGGTGACATTAAACACCTCAATTCCAATTGAAACCGACGCAGATTCGGCTACCTGAATAGTTTTAACATCCGTGCAGCCAGCTGCCCCCATCACCGTGACGTCGTAAGATCCAGCGGCTAGGCTCCCTATGTTTTGGGTGCTATCACCCGTACTCCATACAAATGAATATGGCGATGCGCCTCCAAATAAGGTCAATGCGATGCTTCCATCATTTCCAAAACTACATGACGGAGAGGTCTGACTAGCTTGTATTGCAATACAGGATAAGCATATAATTGAGTCCTGGTCCACCGGATTCGTAGAAGTTGAAGCCGCGAAGCCTACATTTCCTCCTTGAGTGACAGTCACAGGATAGTCAATTGATGTAGTAGTGAGATTAAAACCGCTAAGCGACACGCCATATTCATTGCAACCGCCCGACCCGCCATTATTATCCGTTTTAATCATGTACATCAGCTTCTGTCCGGGAGTGAAGCTCTCTGTTTCACCTACAGCAACATAACCGCCATCCGAAGTCGTTGCTATAGAATAAGCTATGTCATCTGATGTCCAACCACCATAAATATTGGCCCACAGTCCGGCTCCATCTGAGGTAATCTTTAGAATGAAGACGTCATCGAAAGGCGCTCCAAAGTTGTTGGTCCTACCCGTAATGACCAAATTATCATCTGCGTCCAGCTTCATGTCATTTGGATAGGTACCGGTAGAGCCTGAAGGCGGTGAAAACGATTTCGACCAAAGTACATCCCCTGCTGTATCAATTTTTAAAATATAAACCCCCGGGTTCGGTACGCCGTTGTGAGCATACCCTCCAATTACATAGTTCCCATCCGCGGTCTCAGAAATTGCTACTGCTCCACTTCCTCCAGCAACTTCATACCTTTTGACCCAAAGCAAATTCCCATTTTTATCAAGTTTTACCAAACAGATTTTCTGACTGCTTATCCCTACAGGCATGAGATAATTCGTATCAGAAGTTTCCATAATACCATCTACATAATTACTCTGATTTCCAAAAGAAACTGTTCGCACCCACGACGTATCCCCCAAAGCATTTAATTTAGTTATGGACGGAGCGCCATATGTGATACCATTGTATCCGTTTGAGGCAGTAACAAATCCGGAATCCATGGTTTGAACAAGTTTCCATCCACTTTCATACAAGTCATTCGCAAAAGTCCTGGTCCACAAGGTGTCGCCCTGACTATTCGTTTTTATCATAAAAGTTGGATCTACATATCCTCCAAATCCGTACACCACATAACCACTATCTGGTGTCTGAATGACAGCCCTGGGAACTTCCGCTGCTGGAGTTCCGTAAGTTTTGGACCACGTAATGGATCCTGTCGCATCCAATTTAATTAAATACACATCTTCCTGCCCCTGTCCATAGCTCTTTGTGGCACCAGCAACTATATACCCTCCATCATAGGTTTGTGCGACTGCCCGAGCAATGTCTAGGGTATCACCTCCTATAACCTTTTGAAATTTTATCGGTACTCCAGTTAATATCGAATAATTCGCACTGGCTTGGCAGCCTGCATTATCGGTTAGCTGAAGTGTATATTGACCCTCAGCTAGACTGTCAATAGTTGAGGTGGTCTCACCTGTTGACCAGGAGTATGCATAAGGTGGCACTCCACCAGAAGGGTTTGCGACAATACTTCCTTCATTAGTTCCAACGAGGTCATTCGTGACTGTGGCAGTTAAAGACAATGCCAGTGCAGGTTCTGAGACCATAATTGTATCGAAGGTTCTGCAACCATTTCTATCTTCCACAATTATCTCATACTTCCCCGCAGACACACCTGAAATATTCTCCGTATTCGCACCATTTGACCAGGTATAAGTATAAGGAGGAACAGCTCCAGAGACGCTTATATCTATTGAACCAGAAGCTCCTCCTTTGCAAATTACCGCACCCATAATGTTCGAAATAGAAAAACAGGAACCGCAGTTCACCGTAGAAGTGTCAGTAATTTGAGTATTCGTATTTGAGGCATATGAAGTATCATTCGTAACGATCATATCGTGATAAATCAACGAACTAACAACCTCAACAACCGAGCTTACGGAATACGTAATACAAGGAGCATTTCCCAGAGAATCAGTTTTTATCATCATCGGATCTTGGCTTCCAGCCCCAAAACTGCTGGTAGTTCCTGATATGATAAATCCAAGATCATCCGCTTGCTTGACTGAATGTCCATAATTATTGCCTTCTCCTCCGTACACATTTGACCAAACTATATTTCCATTGTTGTCTACACGCAGTAAATAAATTGTGGCCGATTCTGGGGCAACGCTTCCAAAACTTTCAGAACTGCCCAGGATAATGTAATCTCCGTTCTGCGCCTCGATCACTGATGAACCACTCTCATTAGAATTTCCTCCATATTGCTTGGCCCAGAGCACGCTTCCATTTGGGTCAATTTTTATTATATAAAGATCATACCCAGTAGATAAGAAACTCTGCGTACTACCAACCACCAGGTAGTTGCCGTCAGACGTGACAATGACATCTGCAAGATAGTCGTTGAATTGCCCACCGTAAAAGCCTGTCCACAATGTGTCACCGTTGTCCAGCGTTTTTATTAAATGAATACCGAATCCATAACCATTAATATAACCCCCACCCGAGATTAAATATCCTCCATCGACCGTTTGGTCCAGAGATGTACCTCCCACAGAGCCACTTACCGGATCGTAAGATTTGTGCCAGACCGGAATTCCCATTGAATCAATCTTTATTAAACTAAGATCCGAACCCAATGTTCCCAGCAACGCAAAACCCCCATCAGAGGTTGGTTCAATCTGATAACCCATATCACCAGAAGTTGTTCCTATTGCTCTGGTCCATAGCGTGTCGCCGTTCCCGTCTGTCCTAACCAAATAAATATCTCTACCTGATCCTCCAACAGGAAAACCAAAACTTTCCGTAGTACCAATTAAAACAAAGCCCCCATCTGAAGTTACTGTTATATCATAGTATTTTTCCTCCTCCAATCCTCCAAAGTTGCGATACCACAACTGATTTCCATATAAGTCAGTCTTCATCAGGTAGATATCGTAATCACCAGCACCATACATCGAGGTTTCCCCAGAAAAAACATATCCATCATTCACCGCAATTACATCCCCACCATATTCCCAATTCCAGCTACCATAGCTTTTTACAAACGTCACTTGACCTCCACTGATATCCTGCACTAGAACAGCACTACTGTCAGTGCATCCATTCGCGTCCATAATAGTAACCCGATAGACGCCAGAGATCAGTCCTGACGCGGTATCTGTTGTTTGGGCTGAAGCATCACTCCACAGATATGTATAGGGTGGTATTCCGTCCTTTACAATTACAAATGCCTTACCCAAACTCGAAACATCATTATCCGGGATTCCACCTGTGCTGAGTTGAATAGGTGATAATTCGGTAATCAAGACGGAGTCGATTAGTTGACAATTGATGGAATCAGTAATTTCCAAGAGTTCATATCCCGTACAAAGAGCCGCACTCGTCTGACTCGAATCACCATTATACCACTGATACGTGTATGGAGGATATCCTTTTGAAGGACTGGCTATAGCTTGTCCAACACACAATCCACACGGCGTTCCGACCGAGCTCAACCCTGATTCAATCATGGAATCAGGTGCATTTACACTTAACGTAAATTCCGACGACAAACTTGTCGAATCCGTTATCGTCACAGAATACTCCCCAGCCGCTAATCCTGTAAGGTTCTGTGTTGAATCACCAGTGGACCAGAGAAATGTATGTGGAGGAATGCCACCGACATTGGTAATGGTTAAGGTGCCATCGAACCCATTCATGCACACATTATGCGTTGCCAAAACTGTCGCCGGGAAATTTGTCAAACAACCAATATCAGGACTCATCCATCCTTGACCACTAGAAATACCAGTGCCATTGAAAATTGTTCTAGTACTGGCCGCTCCACCACTTCCTTCAATGAAACTAAAGTTAGATGTTATAAAACTGATGCTATCTTCATTACAGTAAGTCCGTCCATTCGAATCAGTTTTAATATATAGCGCCTGTCCATTGGAACCATTTCCCGCCAGAATGAATCCATTATCAAAAGTCTGCTCTACTGAGTAGAACCTGGCTCCATCATCATCCATAAATACTCTATTCCATAAGAGATTACCGGCTACATCGAATTTCATCAGAWGTCCATTATATACGTAGTTTGGGCCCAGATCAATTCTATCGGCAACCATCACAAAGCTTGAATCAGATAGTTGGATTATTTGATTCGGATCCTCCATGCCCTGACTAGCATAAGTCTTGGACCAAACCACATTTGCATTACTATCTAACTTTAGTAAAAATGCATCCCCATACATACCCGAGCTCGAGGTATCAGTAAGCCCTGTTAGTAAGTATCCGCCATCTAAGGTCTTAATCAATGATCGCCCTAATTCCATTCCGGGAGTTCCGAATATTTTTGTCCATAAGGTATCTCCTGCACTGTCTGTTCTGACCAAATAACTATCTGCTCCACCAGCTCCAAAATTAGCTGTGCTCCCGAAGAACATATATCCGCCACTAGCAATTTCCACAACTCTGCCTATTCCGGTCCCGCTTCCATAAGCCTTTTCCCATATCGGAACACCTGTAGAGTTAGTTTTAATTAACACTGCGTGAGATTGTGATCCAGGTGAAGTAGATGTACTGGTCACGGCTAGAATATACCCACCATCAGTGGTTTGTGTTCCATACATCAATCGAACCCTATCCCCAGAATAGTACCTTTCCCATTGAATTGATCCGCTCGCGTTAACATTTATTATACCAGCTCTATAAAGGGTACCGCTAATTTGCTCGGTAAAAAGCACGTAACCACCGCTGGGTGTTGGTTCAACGAATCTTGCATCGATTCCATTTCCCGCGTCATACCTGCGTCGCCACATTACATTACCAAATCTATCTGCTTTGACCAAGGAGGCGCTAAATAACCATGAAGATGCATGGAGATAGCTGCCCGTGAAGATGTATCCACTATCCGGTGTCTGAATGGCATACTTGCCTCGAGAACTAGTGCTTCCACTACCAGGTCCGTATGTTATTTCAAAAGTAATTTGGGCATCTAATTCCCCCGGGAGAACAAATGTCAGCAACAATATTGAAATGAACTGGAATAGCTTTTTCACAAGTGGTAGCATATACGCGGCTCAACCAAAGAAGTTCACCACAGAGCCTTTACAGATAAATTTAGGGAAATAATAGCTGAAAGACAAAGTCAACTTATTTTACCACTATACATATATGCCGGTTCTGTCGGATTAATCCAAGTCTGTAAGCTCACAAAGTTTCTGCAAATCCTCTTCTAAGTAGTTCGACATCTGTCCCCTTGGCTCCACGGACTGATCAAAGCTCACCACGCAGTGGTGGGCTTTTTTATTGGTCACGAGTCAAGCTCGCTTGAACGAGTGGCACATAAAAAGCCCATACGAGCGCAGCTCGTGAGCTTTG
>NVSA01000064.1 GCA_002401045.1 Paracoccaceae bacterium | reverse complement strand
GTGACCACCGGCATTGGTGCGGTGATGAACACTGCTAAGGTTGAAAAAGGCGCGACTGTGGCGATATTTGGTTTGGGCGGCATTGGTCTTTGCCTCTGCAGGGGTGCTGTCGCACTCTGGCATTAAAATTCCGTTCTTCGCCTTCTTTGCCCATGATAGCGGTAAACGCCCAGCCGAAGCCCCGCGCAACATGTTGTTGGCGATGGGGATCACCGCATTTTTATGTATCGCCATTGGCGTGTTCCCCGAACCGCTCTACGCGATCTTGCCTTACGACGTGGTCTACCATCCCTATTCAATGGGCCATGTGGTCGGACAACTACAATTGTTGTTCTTCGCATTGCTGGCCTTTGGTGTGTTATTCCGTATGGGCATCCACCCGCCAGAAATGCGTGCCATCAATCTGGACTTTGACTGGACATACCGCAAAGCGGGCCCYGCCGTGATCTATTGGTTCACGGCGGTGATTAGTGCGATATATAACTGGTTGGTCAGCTTGGCTGTGGGCACYGTTACCCGCACAATCAATAAGTTTTATAACTCTCACGGGCCTGAAGGCCGCATGGCACGGAACTGGCCAACAGGTGCCATGGTTTTGGCGATTGCCTTCATGCTGGGGGCAACCTTGCTGGTGAATTTGTTCATTTAAGGCTGGCTAGGCGGTGAAAGCCGCCCAGCTTAATCCTGCCAATACAGACCCGCTAATCCCGATGARAACATAGGCTACAAACACCCGTGGTTTGACGAGCGCCCATACGGCGATTGCCGCTGGTATGCATGATATGCCGCCTGCCATCATAAAGCTCATGGCCGCGCCTTGCGACATGCCTTGTTCCAACAATCCTTGTACCAATGGCACAGCGGCATAACCGTTCAGATAGGCAGGTGCGCCGACCAATGCGCCTAAAAAGATTGTGCCAACACCGTCGCCGCCCAACACGCTTGCGACCCACTCGGCGGGGATGAATTTAATCATTAAGGCTTCGATCAAATAGGCAAGGGTCAGCCATTTGATTAAGAATAATGCATTCTCAAACGCGACATCTTTAAAGGTTTTGATGCGGGCCGCATCGCGCCAAAATGCCCAGCTTGGTTTGCCTGACAATGGATTGTCGCCGCAACAAGACGCTTGGGTCGATTGGCGTTTTAACGGATCGGCGAATAGGGGTGAGCTTGCCAATAGTTTGACGCAAAACCCGCCAAACAATCCAATGCCCACAGCCGACAGGGTTTTCGCCACGGCAAATTCGAACCCCAACCCGCTTGATGTGATCATAAACATAGGCGGATCCATCAGCGGGGATGCCAACCAAAACGCCATGACGGCGGATAACGGCGTGCCAAGGGCTAATAGGGCGGCGACAAAGGGTATGACTTCGCAGGAACAAAACGGCAAAAGCCCGCCAACCATGGCGGCCAACACGATCATACGCACTTCATTGCCCTTGAACGCGGACGCCACGATGCTTTCAGCCCCCGTTGCACGCAGGTAGGCAACCATTAAGACGGCAAAGCTGATGAAAACCCCTGTTTTTGCAATGTTTTCAATCGTAAAGCCAACGGCATAGCCCAGCTCACTGGGTAGAAAAATAGCCACCAGTGCAAGGATAACAGGGGTTGCAACCCATGCTTTATCAATCCGTTTCCAAAACGATTTTGGACTGCCATGGTTGTGTGAATGTGTATGTGCGTCAGCCATGACCGTGACCTTTATGGGGGTGCTGGCTATCTGCACAGCAGTTTTTCAACAGGAATTGAGACAGAGCATCGGCCATGTCATAAGACACTGCCGCACAAATAATGCTGCGGCCTTTTTTGATCTGAACAACCAGACCTGCGGCAACCAGAATTTTTAAATGATGGGTCAGGGTTGAACCCGTGACGCCTGAACGTGCGCCAAGATCACCCATCGCTAAGCCATCATCGCCAGCGCGTACCAAAGTTTGCAACACCGATAGGCGTTGTTCTGATCCAAGGGCGGCAAAGGCGCTCGCGGCTTGTTCAAGGGATATGTCGTTTGATGTTTTCATATTTCTATTATTATAGAAATATAGAAGTGATGCAACAGATATTTCACAAAGATATAAACTGTGCTAACAGGGCGCATGACATCTGTGATCCTATTTAACAAACCTTTCAATGTCTTGTCCCAGTTCACCGATAAGGGAACACAAGGCAGTAAACGTGCAACCTTGTCTGATTATATCGACCTGCCTGATGTCTATGCGGCAGGGCGGCTCGATAAAGATAGCGAAGGCTTGCTGATCTTGACGGATGACGGGAAGTTACAGGCAAGAATCAGCAATCCAAAGTTCAAAACAACCAAAACCTATTGGGTGCAAGTCGAAGGCACACCGCAAGATTCCGATCTGCAAAAACTGCGTGACGGGGTGAAATTAAATGATGGTATGACACGTCCCGCACTGGTCGCTTTGATCGAGAAACCCGAAATTATATGGGATCGGACACCGCCTATACGGGTGCGAAAATCCATCCCTGATACATGGATTGAGATCACCATCACGGAGGGTCGCAATCGCCAAGTGCGCCGCATGACCGCCGCGATTGGCCACCCAACCCTGCGTTTGATCCGCTATAGTGTCGGGGACTGGACGCTTGACGGCATTGCATCAGGCACATGGCAAAGCGCCTGATATTTTGTCATTGCCACATGGGGTGGGACGCAATACGGCTTGGCTGGAATAATCGACCCGTATCGCAGATGTTTTGGAGCCGTAAATGACCTCGTTGGATGATGCCCACGCCCAAATGGAAGCCAACTCGCAAATTGATGCGTACCGCTTGCAATTCTTTGAGTGCCTAGCCGAAACTGAAATGTTTCTATTGCTTGAAGAAGAACCCGATGCTGATGTCGCAAAACCGATGTTGTTCCCCGTTGAGGATCAGGAATTCGCCTTGGTTTTTGACACCGAAGAACGCTTGTCTGAATTTGCCCAATCTACCGCCCCTTTTGTTAGCCTAAGCGGTCGCTTGATCGCGGGTATGCTGGCAGGCAAAAAAATTGGGCTGGGGGTTAATCTATCCGTGGCACCATCGTCAATGTTATTGCCTGCATCGGCGGTCAGTTGGTTGTCAGATACCTTGGCGCATAGTGCGACTGAAACCCAAGCTAAACCACAATCTGTCGCTGCCCCCAAAGGGGTGCCTGAAACTTTAATCACTTCGCTGGATCGTAAATTAGCGGCCATGGCAGGTGTGGCACAGATGGCTTATTTGGCCGAATTCACCTACGCGGACCAAACCAAAATCCATGTGGTTGCTTTCATCGATGCGCTCGAGGCGGCACAACCCGCGATCACCAATGCGGTATCCGAAGTGTTGACGTTTAGCGGCATTGAGGTCGGCAGCTTAGACGTGTTGTTTCTACGCGCCAATGATCCGATTTGCGCAACACTTTCTAAGGTTGCCTTGCGCTTTGATTTACCAGAATTGCATCAACCCAAAGCGCGTGTGATTGAAGCCCCCGGGTCAAACCCCGATAAGCCGCCAAAACTACGGTAGTTTGTGGCGCTATCTTGGTCTGTGCACATGGGCGCTTTGAACCAGTCCAAAACCGACCATCAAAACCAACATGGCAGAGCCGCCGTAGCTGACCAACGGCAATGGCACGCCCACAACAGGGGCGAGCCCCATGACCATGGACATGTTGACCGCAAAATAGAAAAAGAACGTCGCCGCGATCCCAAGGGTTAAAATCGCGCCAAAGCGGTTGGCGTTGGTCATGGCGGATACCACACAAAATAAGACGATCAGCAGATAGATCAGTAACAAAGCCATGCCGCCGATAAAGCCGAATTCTTCAACCAATGTGGTGAAAATAAAATCGGTGTGTTTCTCGGGCAAGAAGTTCAAATGGCTTTGTGTGCCTTGCATAAAGCCGCGCCCTGATATGCCACCAGACCCCAGTGCGATTTTCGACTGGGTAATGTGATAGCCCGCGCCCAAGGGGTCGCTAGAGGGGTCTAAAAACGTCGATATGCGTCTGTATTGGTAGTCTTTTAGCAATTGCCAAGTATGGCCTTGGGAATACATTACCAAGAAAACCAGACCGCCCACAGCCGCCAGTCCAGCCGCGAAATACCACAGACTAACACCCGCAATAAACATGACAACAATTGCCCCTGCGAGCAATAAAATCGCCGTTCCAAGGTCGGGTTGGCGTAACACTAGAAATACAGGTAGCAAGGTCAAAATAATCGGCGGCAGTAACCACTGTGGCTTTGATATCAATGACTTATCAATCCAAGAGTAGTAGTAGGCCAATATCATAACGAGGGCGATTTTCATGAATTCCGAGGGCTGCAGTCGCATGAACCCTAGATCAATCCAGCGCTGTGCACCCATGCCGACTTGGCCAAAAAACTCAACAATAATCAATAAAACCAGTGCGAATATATAGATCGGAAATGAGAGTTTGCGGTATATCGTGATGGGAATGAATGCCATGACGATCATCATGCCAAAGCCCATGGTAAAGCGGACCATTTGGGGGAATGCCCACTTGTCCAAATTGCCATCTGCGACGGAAAACAGCATTAAAAACCCCACGCAACTGGCCGCGATTAATAAGACGGCAAGCCCCCAGTTCAGGGCGAAAGCTTTGCTGGCACCTGTAGGGAGTTTTGCGTCATTATAAAGGTCAGAATAGCTCATACGGGGTCGGTCTTTGTGCTAATTATGTGGGGTGTTTGCTCATCAGGATCATCCGTGCGCCGCTTTTGACTGGGCATCGCGCCGTAGCCCGTATCGTCGAGCAATAAGGCGGCTTGCATAATATCGCGTGCAATAGGTGCGGCGGCCTTTGAACCACCGCCGCCATGTTCAACGATAACAGAAATTGCATATTTTGGATTGTCATGCGGGGCAAAAGCTACAAATAATGCGTGATCACGGCGTTCCCACGGCAGATCAGCATTGCGAATAACGCCGCGTTTACGCTCACTGGCGGTAATGCGTTTGACCTGACTTGTGCCGGTTTTTCCTGCCATTTTCACGCCTGGTAAGGTGATACGCGATCCCCGCGCAGTTCCACGGGCATGGTTGACGACTTCGAACATACCGCGCCGCACGATATCGAGGTGCTTGGGGTCAAAGTCCAGTGGAATATTGCCTTTTATGGGAAGCAGTTCATCGCCAATACTGTTGATCAGGCGCGGTTCAATTTGGGTGCCAGCCCCTAAACGTGCGGCCATAAGTGCCAGCTGTAACGGCGATGATAAAGTATAGCCCTGACCAATCCCTGCATTCAAAGTATCGCCCACACGCCAGTCTTTTCCCTTGGTTTTGCGTTTCCACGCTTTGGTTGGGGCAAGGCCTTTATGCACAGCGGGCAGAGGTAAATCATGACGCACGCCCAAACCTAGCCGCCGCGCCACATCTGATATTTTTTCAATCCCGACTTTTTGGGCTATGTCGTAAAAATAGACATCGCAACTTTCCCGCAAGGCGCGCACCATATCAACTTTGCCGTGCCCACCACGGCGCCAACAATGGAATCTTTGTTTGTAAACTTCGACATAACCTTTGCAATTAACATGGTCGTTCCCATCGGTAATTCCCGCTTCCAAAGCGGCCAAAGCCACGACCATTTTATAGGTTGAGCCAGGCGGGTAGGTGCCCGAAACCGTCTTATTGGCAAGCGGGCGGTACTTGTTGTTTAACAGTGCATTCCAATCCGTCGTCGAGATCCCCGTGACAAATTTATTTGGATCATAGGTGGGCGCGGATGCCAGTGCCAAAATATCGCCGTTGCGTACATCAATCACCACGGCCGCAGCACTTTCACCTTGGATGCGTTTTAGCGCGGCTGTTTGTAATTCAGTATCAATGGTGATCTGAATATTCTTACCAGATGCGCCCGCCTTACGATCAAGATCACGCATCACTCGGCCAACCGAATTGACCTCAATCCGCTTGATTTCAGCGATGCCGCGCAGTTGTTTTTCAATCTTGGCCTCAATGCCGTTCTTCCCGATCTGGAACCGCGGAATACGCAATACAGGATCATCGTCATCCGTTTTGCTTAAATCATAATCGCTGACAGGGCCGACATATCCGACTATGTGACTGTATTCATGGGGATAAATATACTCACGGTAGGAACCCACTACAGGGGTCACCCCTGGTAGCGCCGGCGCGTTGGCCGCAACCGCCGCGATATGTTCCCAAGTTAAATCCTCGGCAACGGTCACAGGCACCCATGAGCGGCGCCGTTTCATTAAGCTCAGAACATGGTCATGTTGTTTTGGACTGATCGGAATAAGCTGTGCCAACCGATCTAGAATAACCTCTGGTGCTTTGATCTGTTCACGCACCATTTGGACACGGTATTGTGGAATATTATTTGCTATCAATCTTCCTTGGCGATCATAAATCAATCCACGTGTTGGGGGCACTAATTGAATATTAATGCGGTTTTCTTCAGCCAATAGACGAAACTGTGCATTCTGTTTGACGCCCAGATCACGCATCCGCCAGCCTAAAACCCCCATGAACATAACTTGCCCGCCCAATAACAAACCTGCACGGCGCGTGATTTGGCGTACTTTGGTCTTATCTGGTTTTTGCAGGGTCACTGGGTCTCACCTCTCTTGCCCGTATTAGGGCGGCGTAAGCCAAAGAGCGTTGCCAACCCAAAGACTATAATCGGGTATAAAACAACTGTGATGAAAAATGAAATCACGTCTGCGCTAAGGGGCGGCATTGCAACCAGTGACACTGTTAGAATAAACCGAAAGACAATCAACGCGACCAAGTAGATCAATAAAACGACAACCCATTCATAGCTGAACAATTGCGAGCGGATGAAATAGCGTCTGGCGCGTACGGCCTCTAAGGCCAGCAACATGCATAATGTCCAAGCACCCAAGGGGCGCTGTAGGAAAATATCCAAGGTTAGAAAGATTGCCACGACCAACCAAAAAGGCGCGATTTGCGGGCGGCGCACAATAATTGCCGCAATCACGCAATACAATAAATCAGGTTTGGGTAGATCATCAGGGGTCAGTGAAACAGGAATTAAATTGTAGAATAATATCAAAAAAGCAAACGCCGCTAACGCCCCTTGCTTAACCCAGATGAATTTGGATATTTCGGCCGTCATTCGCTGGGGCTTTCATCTTGTTCGACAATAATTCCATTTGGCAGGCGCGGATTTATCAATTGGTCTGGTGTCGCGATTTCAGGCTGTGGCGTGTGGCGCACAATGCGCACAAAAGTCAGACGTTTGTAATCTGCGGATAGGCGCGCGCGCAGACGGTTATCCGATGCTAAAACCACTTGCCCGACGAGCAGACCTGACGGAAAAACACCGCCATCCCCCGATGTCACAATCCGATCCCCAGGCCGTACTAAATCGGTGTTCTCAATGAATTCAAGGCTGGGTAGTAGGCTGGAATCCCCCGTTAAGATCGCCCGCTGATTTGATGGCTTTAGCGTCACAGGTACGCGGCTTGTGCTGTCTGTCAGGAATAATACACGAGATGATTTTTCGCTGAGCCCCGCAATCCGACCTGTTAAGCCCAACCCATCCATCACCGCCCAGCCATCAACAATGCCATCGCGACGGCCAAGGTTGATTAAGGCGGATTGGCTGAACGGGCTGCCCGCATCTGTCAAAATAACACCTGATAAATATGACAATTTACGCGGCAGTTTTACCTTATTCAAATCTAGTAATCGCGCATTTTCTTGTTCCAATTGAACAGCCGCTTCGCGCCATGCTTTCATCTGTTGCAATTCGCGGCGCAATTCTTGGTTTTGTTCATAAATACGACCATAAGATTGAAAATCATCAATCAGCCGTGAGACCCGTGTTACAGGCGCCATGGCCCATTCCATATTGGGGACAACTTTATCCAAGATAGAGACACGTATTTGTTCTGCGCGTGGGCTGTCGATGCGCCAAAATAGATAGAGTAGAACCAGAAAAAAGACGGTTAGCCCAAACAGAATTCTGCGAATAGATTTCGCAAAATCTTGTTCAGGGTCTTTACGTCGCGCCATTTCCTGTCCTTAGGATGAGACTGCTAAAATTAACTGTCGTAGTCAATGACATGCGCCAGTTGCTTGGCGAATTCTAGCGACATGCCTGTGCCAATAGCCACACAATTCAAACTTTCATTGGCAACCGAAATAGACAGGCCTGTTTGCTCACGCAAAGCCAGATCTAAATCACCCAGCAAAGCGCCACCACCTGTTAGCATCACGCCGCGATCTACGATGTCGGCCGCCAAATCTGGTGGCGTGCTTTCTAGCGCTTGCATCACAGCTTCGCAAATCTGTTGCACAGGTTCAGCCAATGCATCGGCCACTTGTGCTTGGTTCAATTCAATCTCTTTTGGTACGCCGTTTAACAAATCGCGCCCACGGATCAACATTTTCTCGCCGATACCGTTTTCAGGGATGCGTGCCGTCCCAATCGTTGTTTTCACACGTTCTGCCGTGCTCTCACCAACCAATAGATTTTGTTGACGCCGTAGATAAGAAATCAACGCGTCGTCCATGCGGTCACCACCGACACGTATCGAGCGGGCATAAACAATATCGCCTAGTGATAAAACGGCGACTTCGGTTGTGCCGCCGCCGATATCTACAACCATTGATCCCGTAGGGTCTTGGATTGGCATACCTGCACCTAATGCGGCGGCAATCGGTTCTGCAATCAAACCCGCTTTGCGCGCACCCGCAGATAGAACAGACTGGCGAATAGCCCGTTTTTCAACGGGGGTGGCACCATGTGGTACACACACAATGATCCGAGGTTTTGAGAAAGCAGAGCGTTTGTGAACCTTGCGAATGAAATGTTTGATCATTTCCTCAGCAGTATCAAAATCAGCGATCACACCGTCGCGCATCGGGCGAATAGCCTCAATAGACCCAGGTGTTCTACCCATCATCAATTTCGCGTCTTCGCCGACAGCCAAGACCCGCTTCACACCGTCTTTGACATGGTACGCCACAACAGAAGGTTCGTTTAAAACAATACCCTTACCTTTGACATAGATCAGCGTGTTCGCTGTCCCCAAATCAATTGCCATATCCGAGGAAAAAATGCTCATTAATCTGCCTAGCATAGCTGCGCCTTRCATAAAAATTAGGCTTTCGAGAATCCGCTCGAAAGCCATCAAGTTATAGGTTCTCAAAGGCTGTAAGGTAAAGCGAAATAACCTGACTTGTGGCTTTGTAAGGCTCCCAAACAGGCTGTTCGGCAAAGTTTCGCTGTCCTTTGCACCATTTTTATATTGCAAGGGGGCRGCYGCCCCCTTTTGCAGGTCTTGACGCAAATATCTGCTAATCTTTAGGKGCGGTCTTTTYKCGRCGCACSMKCARCTTGTTCAGYGCGTTSACRTAAGCCTTGGCASWGGCMACAACCGTRTCGGTATCYGMCGACTSKCCKTKYACGATTTTGCCGTCCTCTTCCATACGCACAGACACGGTCGCTTGGGCATCTGTGCCTTCGGTCACGGCATGAACTTGGTAGACTTGCAAATGGGCGTCATGCGCAAATAAGGATTTCACCGCGTTGAATGTCGCATCCACTGGCCCGTCACCCGTTGCGGTAACTTCGTGATCAACACCGTCAATCGTCAACACCAATTCCGCCGATTGGGGGCCTTGGGTGCCGCAAACAACGCGCAAAGACTTCACTYGCAAATAATCATACTCTTGGCTGGTTTCCTCATCGGACACCAAAGCAATTAAATCGTCGTCATAAACTTCTTTCTTGCGGTCAGCCAATTCCTTGAACCGCACGAAAACGTCCTTTAGTTGGTTGTCGCCGATCTCATATCCCAAGGCGCTTAACTTGGCGCGCAACGCGGCGCGACCTGAATGTTTGCCCATCACCAAATTGGTTTCAGCAAGACCTACATCTTGCGGGCGCATAATCTCAAAGGTATCGGCTGATTTCAACATGCCGTCTTGGTGGATACCACTTTCATGGGCAAAAGCGTTCTTGCCGACAATCGCYTTGTTGTTTTGMACYGCAAAGCCWGACACYGTYGCCACACGGCGTGAAATGTTCATCAATTTGGTGGTATCAATCCGTGTTTGGTATGGCATGATGTCATTCCGAACCCGCAAAGCCATTACAACTTCTTCCAACGCCGTATTGCCTGCGCGTTCACCCAAGCCATTGATTGTACATTCAATTTGACGCGCTCCACCAGCCACGGCGGCCAAGGCATTTGCCGTCGCCATGCCAAGGTCATTGTGACAATGGGTGGCAAAAATAACCTCGTCCGCACCAGGGACTGTGTCGATCAACATCCGAATAAGATCGGCACTTTCGGCAGGCGCAGTATAGCCTACTGTGTCAGGAATATTGATCGTGGTCGCACCCGCTTTGATCGCGGTTTCAACCGTGCGGCACAAATAATCGATCTCTGTGCGTGTGGCATCCATCGGCGACCATTGAATATTATCGCATAAATTACGCGCATGGGTGACCGTGTCGTGGATCCGTATGATCATTTCA